>SLKA01000001.1 GCA_007134845.1 Balneolales bacterium | reverse complement strand
TTTCCAACTGGAACACACCGGCATTCACTTTCTGGTAGTAGTTTTCGCATTTTGCCAGATAGATCTTGCGTACACTCGCCTTGGATCCATAGACATCACTCCACTCGCCCATGGTCCGGCCAAGGTAGTAGCCATCCCAGAATCCGCGGTTATAGACCGTGGCAAGCTCTTTCTCCCAGTGCGTCACTTTCTCCCGGGTATAGGTTCCGGCATCGATCGCCTCCAGCGCCTCACGATAGCAGGTCACCACCGTCTGCACATAGTCGGCCGATCGACCCCGGCCCTCGATTTTCATCACCTCCACACCCGCATCCACCAGCTTGTCCAGAAATCCGATGGTGCACAGGTCACCGGCACTCATGATATATTCGTTGTCAATCTCCAGCTCCAAACCGCTGTGCTTGTCGCGGACCTCATAGGGACGCCGGCAGTTCTGCACACACGAACCGCGGTTGGCCGAACTGTTGTGCGAGTGCAGGCTGAGATAACACATGCCGGATACCGCCATGCACAAGGCGCCATGGACAAAGACCTCCAACCGGACCGGCTTGCCGGACGGACCGGTGATGTTCTGCTTGCCAATCTCCCTGGAGATGGCCTCCACCTGGTCCAGGCTGAGCTCGCGCGCCAGCACCATCACATCCGCCCACTGTGAGTAAAAACGCACTGTCCCGATATTGGTGATGTTGCACTGGGTTGATATGTGAACGTCCATGCCTGATTCACGCGCATGCTGCATCACAGCCGGATCGGAGACGATGAGCGCCGATATCCCCGCCTGTTTGGCGGCATCTGTCACGGCACGCATTTGCGCGAGGTCGTCATCGAAAAGCACCGTGTTCAGTGTGAGATAGGACCGGGCATCGTACTCCCTGCAGGCAGCGGAGATATCCGGCAGGTCTTCCGGCGTGAAGTTGTTACGGGTGCCGGCGCGCATATTGAGTTTACCAACTCCGAAATAGACCGACCCCGCTCCGGCTTTGAGACCGGCAGTGAGCGATTCCAATGATCCGGCCGGAGCCATGATTTCGATGTGCTGTGTCATGCCGTGCAAGATAACCAATACGCGCTACAATAACGAGCAGTTGGAATTCATGCAGGGGGGCTGTAATTTCCTTTTTTCCGGCAGCATATCACACTGCCTGCTACCGGCAGTTCGCCGGATTTCGCCGGATGTTGATTCATACTATTTATGTGCACCCTTAGCTGGCAAATTCAAAATAATTCATTGACGCTGATCTTCAACCGGGATGAGCGCTTCTCCAGACCCTCTGCACGGCCACCGGAAACGGAGACCATCGAAGGCACACGCGTTCTGGCACCCAAAGATCCCGAAGGCGGCGGGACATGGATCGCAGCCAACGAGTACGGTCTGGTCTGCTGCCTGATGAATAACTACAGCGCATCGTTTACCAATGAGCCGGAAAAGCAGTACCGGAGCCGTGGACTGCTGGTCCGCAGTGTGTCAGCGTTTTCGGATCTGCATTGTTTGCGGGCAATGCTGGACGGAATCGATTTCCGTGAGTACCGGCCGTTTCACCTTATTGTATTCCCCGGAGTGTTTAGTCCACTGGAGTGGCAATGGGATGGGGCGGAACTCCGGGAAGTGGTGGCGCCGCCGCCCATCCTCACCACTTCCGGTTCTCTTCCCCGGCTTACGAAAAAACTGCGCACCCGCTTGTTCCGCAAGGCGACAGATAATTTCACCAGATTGATACCCGATGAAGAACAGCTTGCTATGCACCGCAGCAGGCGGCCGTGGCCTCCGGCCTGGTCTGTAGCCATGAAACGAAAAAACCGGGGCACCGTGAGCCTGACCCGTGTGCAGGTGAACGAAAAAGACGTCGTCATGTCGTATCAACCTGGTGATCCGGCCGCAACCCCGCATCCCATGCAAATATCCCGGCTTGAGCGGACCGGATCTACGAAACCGGACAGGGAGCTTCTGCCGTGCGATCCCTATCCTGATCATTCCATCGATGTCATCCGGCTGCTGGGCGAAAAAAATCCGGAAATGCAGAAGAAACTGCCGGGTGCAGTCAGGAGTGGCATCCGGCTTGTTGCCAAAGAAAAGTCCATCAATACCTTACTTGACAGGCACCACGACCTTCACTGCAATTTTCATGCATCAAAAGCATTGAACCACCTTGGGGTTCGGGCGTTTCTCAAACCGGCGGGCGGCGCCCTTCCTGCGCCTGAAACACGGCCTGTTTTCATGTCCAATCACCCTACAGGCGGACTCGACGGGCTGCTCGTTCTCCACTGGTTGTCGACCTATTATCCCCGGGTCCACCTGCTGGTTAACGACCTTCTGTGGAATCTGCCACATATGCGTCCCTACATCATTCCGGTGGATGTGTTCGGTGACACCCGCAAGGCTTTAAAAACCGTCTTTGAAGCATTTAAAGGTGATGCATCGCTCATGGTATTCCCGTCCGGCGTGACCGCCCGGAAGAAAAACGGCATACTGACCGAAGCGCCCTGGCAGAAAAACTCCATCAAAATGGCCATCAAGCATAAAAGAACTGTGGTCCCTATTCATATTGACGGACACAATTCACGCTTTTTCTACGGTCTGGCATGGATGCGAAAAATGCTGCGAATACCAATGAACCTGGAAATGATGCTGCTTTCATGGGAATTATTCAAACCGGCTACGAAGGATTACGGCATGACCGTAGGCACCCCACTATCACCAGACCAGGTCCGGGCACTCGGAAGTAATGATGATAAGCGGGCGGAGCAGCTGCGCCGGATATGCGTTCAGCTCGGCGAACCGGCGTAACCGGCATCACCTAATCCATCCTGACATATTTCTGCATGTGATGCATTTCGTCCAACTCCCAGTCTTCGTTGACCGGCCACCGCTGGATGAGCGTGTCGCCCCGGAATTCCATCAGGATGCGCGTAGTGGTTCCGATGACATCCTCGGACCGGTGGTAGTCGAACATTTCCGAATAGCGGTTGCCTTCCAGGGTGTACCGCCCCCCGCCCAGATAGTTCATGGGCACGTTGTCCACGTGCAACCGTCCGGCAAACGCAAAATGTTCCTTGCAAAAAAACTTGATCGAGCTTCCGGTAATCTGGTCGGGAAAGGTCATTTCATGCCCGGGCCACTCCGAATAGACCAGATTCCAGGCCCCTTCCAGCGGTGGCCTCTCTTCCTCCGCGGCACAACTTGTGAGCAGCAGAACAATGAACAGAGTCGGTAATAGCGTTGATATTTTCATAATAACCCCCTTTTAGTGCAGCCTTGTGTTCAGTGCGGTAATAATGGTTTGAGGATGCATGCCAAATCGATAGTTCACTAGCTGGCAGGATCCCGTGACATATCGAAACAAACCGGTCAGTGCCGGCATCGGGAAAAAGCGGTTGGCAGAATCGGAACGGGTCGAAACCCGCTGGATCGAAAGGATCGGACAGCCGGGAAGGATTGCGGTTCCGGATCGCAGGCTGCTTTTGATAAATACGTCCTCTCCTATCGGCTGCGGACGATGCGTGCACCGCCCTGCGAAAGTCATCATTACAGCGCTATGAGGATGAGCCCGGGTCATCGCCAGCACCGGTCAGTGAATGATGGATCCTGCTATAGAAGCTTACCACATTTTGCATTCCCAGTCAAGTTTAACGCCGTCACTTGCTATTTCACAAACATCATGCGCCGGGTGAAGCTTTGACCGCCGGCCTGCATGCGCGCTATGTATACCCCGCTGGCCAGCCCGGTCGCATCCCAGTAGTACGAATGGCTTCCGGCCATCAGCTCTCCGGATGCCAGGGTGGCCACTTTCTGACCCAGCATGTTGTAGACCGTCAGCGTGACCATGCCGGGCTGCGGCATCGAAAATCCGATGGTCGTTGCCGGGTTGAAGGGGTTCGGGTAGTTCTGACTCAACTGATTCTCATCCGGGACCTCGAATCCATCTTTTTGATCCTCTGCGCTCACCGCGACATTGCCGAAAGCAAATTCGCCAAAGCTTGTAATTCCATTGACGACCAGCTCACCGGTATCATCCTCATAGGATGAATTAACTGCTTGAAAAGGACCTCTTCCGGGAGTTGTGCGCCTGTAAATGATTGCGGTTTCTGCATCGGAATCACCAAATCCCGGAATCTCCGATATTTTGAACCGCACTTCGGCCTCGAACGGGTGTGCGAGACCGGACTGCTGGATGATCCAGCGGTACCGGCTGATATACTCTGCCATTCCATCCGTTTCTTTCGGAGCGTCTTCATATCTCATTACGTGCATTGTGGGTCCTCCGTTGCCATTTTTGATCCTGATGGAAACTCCCGTGACATCATCCGGCTCATTGAAGGAGAGCGGAGTTAACTGTGGTGCCATGAAGGTCCTTGTAACGGCTGCTGCGGCGACGGGTTTGAACCATCGCGCTATGTGCCATGATGAATTACCCCCGGCTTTGTTGAAAAATCCCCCTGCATACAGATTATTTCCGGTGAAGACAATGGAAGAAACGGTACCACCTTCTTCATCCATCATCCCCGATCCCAAAGCCGACCAGTTTTCGCCGTCCCATCGTGCAATACCATTGACTTCCACTCCCCCGGCGGTGGAGAACTCACCTCCTGCATACAGATTATCACCCATAACGGCAAGCGTTCTTACGGCATGATTCGTGCCTTCTCCGAGAGCCGACCAGCTTTTACCGTCCCATTTTGCCACACGATTTGCCGTTACATCTCCGGTGGAAGTGAACCAGCCCCCCGCATAAAGTTCGTTCTCGATGGCGGCAAGGGCATAAACAGCACTATTCATACCCGATCCAAGAGCAGACCAGCTTTCTCCGTCCCATTTTGCCACACGATTCGCCGTTACTCCACCGGCAGTGGTGAAGTCCCCTCCCGCGTACAGATCGCCTTCCATGACCGCAAGAGCTATTACACCACCATTCATACCTTCACCAAGTGGAGACCAGCTTTCCCCGTCCCATTTTGCAATACGATTTACTTCTTTTCCCCCTGAGCTGAGAAAGTTTCCTCCGGCAAAGAGCTTGTCCCCCATAACCGCAAGGGAATAAACCACAGTAATATAATTAGCATTATCAATCCCATCTCCGACAGCCGACCAGCTTTGGCCGTCCCATTGCGCAATATTACTTGCATTCGTACCACCGGCACCGCTAAAATCCCCTGCTGCAAAGAGCTTGTCCCCCATAACCGCAAGGGAATGCACAATAGGTTCAAAGCCACCATCGATCCCCGATCCAAGGGCAGACCAGCTTTGCCCGTCCCATTTCGCGATACGATTGGCACCCGTGCCCCCGGCACTGCGAAAATGTCCACCTGCATAAATATCATTTCCACTGGCCGCAAGGATGCGAACAGAATAATCCATCCCCAATCCCAGAGCTTCCAGAGCAGACCAGTTCTCTCCATCCCATTTCGCAAAACTCTTGACAGGAGTCCCGCCGGCAGATGTGAACATCCCGCCCGCATACAGATCATTGTCAATGGCCGCCAGGGCTGAAACGTGCGGATAAGCACCACCTTCAATTCCAGATCCGAGAGCAGACCAGTTCTCTCCATCCCATTTCGCGATACGATTGACTTCCAGGCCACCGGTAGTGGTAAACCTGCCACTTGCATAAAGATCGCTCCCAATAACGGCAAGTTCTTCAACAAAATAATTCATGCCCTCTTCCAGGGCCGACCAGTTTTCTCCATCCCATTTGGCGACATTATTGACTTTCAGACCACCGGCAGTAGAAAAGTCGCCACCCACATACAGATCGCTTCCAATAACGGCCAGGGCTGAAACACCCCGGGAGAACCACGATTCCCATTTGATTCCCTCTCCCAAAGCAGCCCAGTCATCTCCATCCCACCTGGCGATATAATTTATCCGCGTTGAGCCGGCGGTGTCGAATGCACCTCCCGCGTACAGCTTATCTCCCATTACCGCAAGGGCCTGAACCGTCCCGAACCGGCAACCTGATCCGAGAGCTACCCATCGTTCTCCATCCCATTTCGCGATATTATTAGCCGGGATCAACCCGGCAATTGAAAAACCACCTCCGGCATAAAGCGTATCCCCATGCACTGCAAGCGCATGAACCCTGCCAGAAATACCCCATCCGAGAGCAGACCACTTTTCTCCATCCCATTTCGCGATATTATCGACTTGTAACGTACCGGCCCGGGAAAAACTTCCTCCAGCGTACAACGTGTTGCCCATGACCGCAAGGGCATGAACAGAAGTATAATCACCGCCCGTAATTCCCGATCCGAGAGCTATCCATCGTTCTCCATCCCATTTCGCGACATTATTTATCAATGATTCACCGGCTATAGTGAAAGAGCCTCCCACATACAGATTATTGTCCATGACAGCAAGTGAGCGAATAGACATGCCGCCGAACCTGTTATCCCAAAATTCGTTGTCGCTTATTCGTGAGCTCACCAAATCCGGGGAAGCGGAGAGAGACGGGTCTGATTGACCTGCAAGATCGGGTACAAAGCGCGGTATTCCATTTTCATCATTTTCCATCCGATAGCCGCTTAAATCCAGACTTCCGCTGAATCCGGTGGAAAAGTCAATGGTACCATCGCGTCTGAGGAGTTCCCCGACCGGTTTGCCGGATGATGGTTGGTATGCCAGTATGATACAAAAGGATAACAAGAGAATTTTTTTCATGATCCGTCTCCAATCACGGTTTGGGATTAAATTTCTGAGCTTTAGAGATTATTTCCTGCATACTGATCATTTTCAGCAGCTGAACCTGAATTCTCATTTGAGGAACATCATTTTTCGTGTTTCAATAAAATCAGGGGTTTGAAGTCTGTATACATACAAACCGGAGGCCATGTTTGCGGCATCAAAATGCACCGAATGCTGTCCGGCTGCGAATATGTCATCAGCCAGTACTGCCACTCTTCTTCCTAGCAGATCAAAAACCTCCAATTTTACCGGGGTGTATGTTGGCAGATCGAACAGGATGGTAGTTGCCGGGTTGAAGGGATTGGGATAATTTTGTTTCAAGGCAAATGCCATAGGCAGACCGGCCTCTGTTTCATCTTCCAGTCCTGTATCGGTCGGCTTTCCTAATACCGACCAGCCTTTTTTATTGTTCGTATGGATTGCAGCGATGGTATGCTCCGGATCGATTACACCAAATATGCGCGGAAAGGAGCCTATATTGTTCGGTACGGTCCAATCCATCTTCACAATCCTTGTACTTCTCGACTCCATGACCGTATTGGTGCATGTTTGTGTTACCCCTCCGACACCTGTGATCAACGTACCACCATCATCAGGATCACCGACATAAAAATGTACACAGACGGTTCTGTCTGTCGGCAGTTTGCTGAAATTGTGAACCCTGGCGGCAATGGTGATCGTTTCTCCTGCTGTCGGAGTATTCGGGAAAAAGGTAATGTCACGGGTTTGGTAGCGCCTTGTGGGGTCCGTAAATGTATTTCCTTTTTCTGTGTGATAACGCCAGGGAAGTATGAAGCTGGGATCTGCCTTTTTATTATAGTATAACGACCAAAAAGTTTCCGTTGCGCCGGGTGCCGGCAAGGGAAGCTGAACTGCGTAATCAATGACCAGCGCTCCATCTTGCGTCCAATACACATATGGTTGAACTTTATAATTCACCTCTCCCGCGTCCCTGCTTAGGGCATCAAGCCAAATTTCAATGACCAAACCGTCAGACACTGACGATGTTTGCGTGTTGATCTGATTGCTGCCATAGTGGCCGCCGAGTTCCAATTTAACACCCCACTTACTTGCAGATGCCCCCATTTCCATATAGAAATCCTTCTCTTTTGTTACTTTGGACTCGGTAAATTTATCTATATTCAACTCCCATCTTGTTCCACTGCTGGACTCAGAAAGTTCCATGATGTTACCCATAATCAGATCAGCCGGCCCCGTATCATTAAAGCCAGGCGTACTCCGATACGACAACAAGTTGCCAACTTCATGATTCGAAACATAGTAGTCGGCACTTCGGCTTTTGCTTGGAAGCCATTCATGATCTATTATTTCCGGGTCAACCACCAAGATCTGTCCCTTTTCAACACCGTCACTAATCACAGGATATTCCCAAATATCATAGTTTATGGTAGAGGCATAAATCCAATCGTCCAGACTGGCTTCGATCACCGATTTGACAGTTACCGTCTTGGAGGACGTTTCATCCTTGGAAAACCTCTCCCCGTAAGCCGTTTTCAAATGAGCGTTTACAGATGTACCGAGGAAACTGGCGCCTGCGCTCAATGCTCCTGAAACTCCCCAGTCTCTTGTAAATTCTGTCTGTATCGCTTCCGTTTCAATGGATATTTCCTGATAAACGGCCTTGAATTTGGATTGATTCTCGTTGTGACTGAGACTCACATCATATTTTTTCCCATCAAATACATCAAAATGTGTCGGCGGTGCATTAAGAATAATCATGGGGTGCAGAATATTGCTCACACGGAAACGTCTGGGTGTGCCGATACGAACATCCCCGTCCAGCTCGGCTGTAACCAGCGGAGAGGAACAATCATATGGATAATTCCCGCCAGGAAACCAGCAGCCATATCGCTGCAAACCGGGACTGGCCGCAAGACCGAATCCCTGATACTGACCATCAGCACCAATTTCAAATGCGTAAAGGGATTGTCCTGTTGCGAGTTCAGGGATGTTTCTTTTTCCTTCCGGATCCATGATAACATTCCCAATGGCAAATACCGGGGAGGCAGGGTAATTGTAAGATTTGGGGGCAGACAGATCCAGAGCGTAATCTACAAATTGCAGCTCATCATCCAATTTGTAGATGTTATACGATTTGTATTGACGATATCCGGCATAGGATACGATTTCAAACATACCGTCCCCATTGATATCCCCTGTTCTTATCACGTTGTCCCAATATTCTCCCTCGTAGATAGAACTCAGCCTTGCCCTGCGGAACGGATCTTCCGAAACAGCTATCTCCGTTAGTGATTCATTGAACGACAGACCGAGCATGTAAGAGGCGTAGATATTGTGGGTATTGAAGAGATTGAAACCTGCAACCGCCTGTTGCGCTTCACTGCTATTAAGATGACCGCTCACGACACTTATATTTTGAATTTCAAAAAGAACATCGGGGTCGGTATCGGGCATGGCATAAATCAACTCATGAAGGTTGCGTTTCAATTGATTGGTACCGTCAAAGGAATAGATGCTGGCAAAAATATCCCATCCCGACTCTGAGGATTCCCTGCCGACAAGTAATATTTCATCTTTTCCATCGCCGTTAAAATCAGCCGCTGTGAGATCAAACACACCGAGAGGCCTGCCTGTGGGCTGCAACGTTTGCGGCTGGTCGATGACCATGGGCTGCTTCATAGCTGAAGCCAGCTCCGAAATGGCTTGTAGACTGTCGCCAACAACAAACAGCGACAGATTTATCACGATATCGCCATTATGCTCCGTCATATAAGCCAAAACGAAATCATCGGTACCATCACCGTTGAAGTCCCCCGAGGTCAGGAGTGGAGGAGTTCTCAGCCATGCATCCCCTTCATACGGGGCTGGATCGGATTTAAACATCTGCGCAATATCTTCCCATACGCCGTTTGAATCACCCAGGATTCCCGCACCCAAATAAATCGGATCGGCACGGAGTGCCACGATCTCAACTTCGCCTGAGATGATCCATGCCGCCACGATCTCTGACAATCCACTCCCGTTGAGGTCGGCGGTGATCATGTTGTACCGATTAAAATGCAAGTCAACATTTGGCCCTTGATATTCCAATACTTTCATCATGTTAGGGGGCGAAATCCGTTCATCGAAGTATTTTGACACTTCGATGGTAATCGATTCATTCGCCCTTATTCCAATCAATTCATGCCCGCCCTTGCGAATGATTTGGGTTTCCGCCAGCGGATCATCGGGCGGATCATCTGCCAGGACAATCTGAGAAGTACATAGACAAATCAATGTGGTGGTGAGGATGAATACTTTCATGATCGTTCTCTGTTTGAGTGTGTGACATGCCGATAGAATGATAGGCGTGCCTTTGTCGGGCAACTCGTAACATCCACGGATGCCGGAAGCTCGCATCCGCTCAAACGGTCAATTGGTGCTATACCCGCTTTCAGGAAGAGACTGTTTCCAGAATACTTTTTTTGCTTTTCTCTTCCACCCTCACTCGCAATTCTGATAATGCAGAAGCTACTGTAAGCGCACGTTAATACTTTTAAATCCGATCTTGTTTTCGTCCGAATTTCCCCGGTCTGTGGCTCTTGTTCAGAGTAATAATGTCCCCAGACCATATATGATCACGGCATGTTCCCCAACATGCCGGTAAGATCAATCGCAAATGAATGCTTCTCATTTTTACACCCCTGAAGGGTTGAAATAATCATCTGTAACAATGAAATATAATACAACATAAAGCTAATTCCCTAACATCTTTTTCCCGGCATTTTACAGGCAACATGGGTGAATGTCGGCTGACTCCACCTGCTTCTTTCGCACCCTCTCGTATTAGATTATTTTTCTTGTGTTTATGGAAACACCCGTCTCCGCGTTGTGACCGCAGCAAAGGTGTCATCCTCCAAAAAGATCCCAGTACCCCTTGACGAAAACCACGATAATGATCAGCGGAAGGATCCAGCGTACGTAGAATTTGGCCCATTGCGGAAACTGCAAGCCGGCACCGGCATTGGCCTCCCCGACGAAGTTGTCCCACCCCCATCCGTAGCGGCTTGTGGTGAAAAACAGAAAGACCAGCGCACCGATGGGCAACAGCGTGGTGCTCACAATCATGTCCTTGAGCTCCAGCACCGAAGTTCCCGGTCCCAGCGGCTCCAAACCAGACCATACATTGAAGCCCAGAACCGTCGGTACGGATAGC
Organism: Balneolales bacterium; assembly: GCA_007134845.1. Taxonomy (GTDB): domain Bacteria; phylum Bacteroidota; class Rhodothermia; order Balneolales; family Natronogracilivirgulaceae; genus SKNL01. Next base: position 8,303 of record SLKA01000001.1, on the reverse strand, counting down.
ACGATCAGGGCAATGCAGTTCATCCAGGAAGCAGGGGCACGCTTCCATCCCCACACATCAATCCAGTAGCTTACAATGTTCTCGAACGCGGCGATCACCGTCGACAGCGCCGCAAAACTCATGAAGAGGAAGAAGATGGTCCCCCAGAACTGTCCGCCGGCCATCTGGTTGAAGATGTTAGGGAGGATGACGAAGATCAGTCCCGGTCCGGCCTCCGGACTCATGCCAAAGGCGAACGTGGCGGGAAAGATGATCAGGCCGCTCATGATGGCGACCCCGGCATCCAGTCCGACAATCCGGATCGACTCGCCCGGCAGCGACCGGTCCTTGCCGATGTAGCTTCCGAAAATCGCCATACCTCCCAACCCGACGCTTAACGTAAAAAAAGCCTGCCCCATGGCGGCGAAGATCACGGGAGCGGGACCGTCGGCCAGGAACCGCTCAAAATCGGGCATCAGATAGAACCGAAGCCCCTCTTCCGCCCCTTCCAGCGTCATCGCCTTCACGGCCAGGGCCAGCATCAGGAAGAGCAGCGAGAGCATCATGAACTTGGATACGCGCTCAACCCCCTTCTGCAGGCCGATGCTCGTGACGAAGAAACCGATGAACACGGCCGCCACCATCCATCCGCCCATGGAAACCGGATCGACCAGCATGGACCCGAAAAACTGCTCGGTTTCGACCGGAGTGAGGCCGGAAAGCCGCCCCCGGAACGTGGCGAACAGATACGAGAGGATCCAGCCGGTGACCGTGGTGTAGAACGCCATGAGCAGGTAGTTCCCGGCAATGCCGATATGCCCGTAGATGTGCCATTTTGTGCCTTCGGGCTGCAGTGTCTTGAACGCCTTTCCGATGTTCTGGCGCGCGGCGCGTCCGACCGAAAGCTCCATAACCATGATGGGCAGGCCCAGGATCACCAGAAAAATCAGATAGATCATCACAAAGGAGGCGCCTCCATAAAGTCCCGCGATGAACGGGAACCGCCAGACGTTACCGAGTCCGACCGCACATCCCGCCGCCAGCAGCAGAAATCCCAGCCTGCTTTTCAGTGTTTCACGAACTGCAATATTGTCCATAAACTATTCGCAAGGATTTACGGTGTCGGGTTATCTCTGGTCGAAAGCAGCGTTATGAAGATCGCACATTATTTGAAGAATTTGAAGATTGCACATTACGGGTTGCCGGGATCGATTTCCGGCACGATGGTCTGCACCCCGATTTCCTCCAGGCGGCCGGTCAGCAGCTCAAACATCTTTTCATCTTCGCAGGTGCCGACAATAGCACCCCCCGACCCGGCAAACTTCGCGCTCGCTCCGCACTCCCGGGCCACGTGCACCATTTCGCACTGCCAGCCGGGTAGACGTGCAATCTGTTTCCTAAGATCAAAATTTTCATTGATCAGTTTCGCCAGCAGTCCGGGATCCCTGTCAACAAGAGCCTGCCTGCCCTCGAAAGCAATCCCGGCAAATCGCTCCATAGCTTGTACCACGCTCGAATCTCCCCGGCGATACCGCCCGCCCAGGTCATTGTGAAAAATCTCCGTGGGCTCGCTCAATCCATTATGATAGGCGACGTACATTTTTGGCAACAGACCGGGATCCAGTGATTCATACGTGTAATAGCGGAAGCCTTCCTCCGCTTTTTCCGCCTCATGGGAAAAATCCATGTACACCAAACCCTCATAGACCTGGATGACGCGATCCTGGAGGCCGGCCGTTATCCCCAGTTCTTCCCGCTCAACGGACAGAACAAACGACGGCTGCAGATATCTGGGAATCGCAACCTTGTAAAATTCCATGAGACAGCGCAGTGTAGCCACAATGATCGAGCTGGATCCGGCCAGCCCCACCTGACGCGGAATGCTAGATGTATAACGAATGGAAAAATTCTGTGTATGCAGCGGAATATCCCGTTCCGTGCAGTACTCGACAAACCGCTTGATGGTGGCTTTGATAAGCCGGATGCCCCCATAATAACCATGCATCTTGACATCGTTGGTCAGTTCATGGACCGACCGGAACCGGGCGGCATCCTGCTCTGCAAGTACAATCTCCACATCATCCCATTCGTAGAGCACCACTTCGGCAGAGAAATTGCCCACGATGAACGAGATCGTTTTACCGTGGTATCCGTCCGACGGATTGCCCAGCAACCCGGCCCTGGCATACGACTTGTTACGAATAATCAGCATGCATTTTTTTTTCAGGATGAATGGACACTGGCCTTCAACGCCATGATCGGGTCCCGTCACTGCGCATCAAGATTCAAACGCTTGAGGAGATACTCCCGATACTCCTCCCCGAATTTTTCATCGGCAAGGGCAAACTCTGTAAATGCACGGAAATACGACCCGAAGTTTCCAATGTCATACCGCGTATTGGTATCTTTCAGCCGGACACCGTACACCGTGGCACCTTCTTTCAACAAAATGCGGATGGCATCGGTGAGCTGAATTTCTCCACCAGCTCCCGGCCGGGTCCGCTTCAGTGCATCAAAAATTGAAGGTTTGAGGATGTAGCGTGCAGCAATGGCGAGATTGCTGGGCGCCTGGTCAACCGGCGGTTTTTCGACCAGGTCGGCTATTTCAAAAACCTCTCCATCCTCCTTCGGACTCGCAATGCCGTAACGGTACACTTCAGCGGGATCCACTTCCTCAAAGGCGATGACCACATCGGCCTGCTTTTCCTCAAAGCAGTCTGTCATTTGCTCAACGATGCGGCTTTTTTCGGTGAGGCCAATAATAGAGTCCCCAAGCGCAACGATAAACGGTTCGTTTCTGACAAACGGCTCAGCACACAGGATGGCATGACCCAGTCCCAGCAACTGACGCTGACGCGTATAAAAGTACTCTATCGAGGCTCGCTCAAAGGAAAGCTGGTCAAGCAGCTCTTCTTTTCCCTCATTCCGGAGCATCTGGATAAGCTCCAGATTCAAATCAAAATGATTTTCAATGGATGTCTTGCCGGGTCCGGTTATGAAAAGCAGGCGATCCACGCCAACCTGACCAAGTTCTTCGACGACATACTGGACCACCGGTTTTCTTCCGACCGGAAGCATCTCCTTGGGCTGGGATTTTGTTGCGGGCAGCAGACGCGTTCCCATCCCGGCTACAGGTACTACTGCAATGTTTATCGGACTCACGGATAATTGATTGAGGGTTTGGATTAATCAATATGCATGGAATATACCGGCATGGCACGAAATATCCGGATTAAAAATTTTTATCATTTTGAATGTAGACCACTGGTTCCGGTGCATATCAGAAAAAATAAATGAGTCCGAATATCCCGACAGCCCAGCAGTAATAAGCAAAGAAATGGATTTTTTCACGTTTCAAGAGAATAATCAGGTACTTCAGTGCGAAATATCCGGAGATGAAAGAGGTGAAAAAACCAATGACAAGGCTGATTACGGTCACTGAATCGATTCCGGTACCCACGATTCGGGTCAGGTCATACAACATTGCCCCGCCAAGGACCGGAAGCACCATAAGAAATGAGAAATTGGCCACACTGTCCCGGTTGATCCCCATGAAAAGCCCGGCCGATATGGTGGAACCCGACCGGCTGATGCCGGGAATGAGAGCGAACGCCTGCGCCAATCCCATCAGGAAACCGCGCTTCACGTCCACCTCTTTTTGCGGATCGGTCACAAACCGGGTTGCAAACAGCATGGTACCGGTAATCAGCAGCATGAAGGACACTAAAAAAGGATTGAAGAAGATGGCTTCAATAGAATCCTTGAAGGTAAAATAAGCGACGCCTGCCGGTATCATGCTCAACAGGATAATCGCGCTCAATCGCGTACTTGCGTCATTCGCAAACCGTTTTTCCCGGATACCCTGCGGCGAAAACGACCGGAACAAATCAGCCAGAATCTTCCCGATGCGTTTGTGAAAATAGACTGTGATACTGCAAAATGACCCGAAATGCACCACGATCTCGAATGTGATTCCGGGTGCCAGCTCACTTCCCATCAATGCACTTGCCAGTGCCAGGTGCCCGGAACTGCTTACCGGAAGAAACTCTGTGATGCCCTGCAGCAATCCGAGTAAAAATGCTTCAATAAACTCCATTATGCTCTTTACTGTGATAATTCAGATTATGCTAAAACGTTGAATGCCGCAAGAAGATATTGATTTGATGATTAAAAGGCACCCGCCAATTGCAGACAGCCTTCCTCTCTTCATGCCACCCCTCTGTCACCGGTCCTGCGTTCAGGCAACTCTGCCGGCATACTCGCTTCGAAGCCGTTTGAACACCTCCCTGGTGAGCGGTTTTTCAATAAACCCCTTGACCATGGGGTAAGCTGTTGCCTTGTCCTTGTCCGCCCTGTCACATGATGAGGTTACCATGTACACATCCAGGTCATCTTGCAACGTTCCCGCTACTTCGTCTGCTCCAATCGCATCCAGAAACTCCCATCCGTTCAAGACAGGCATGTTGATATCCAGAAGCACTATGGTTTTCCCGGACAAACGATGGTTCTTCAGAAGATAATCAAGGGCATCCTGACCATTATTGAATTCCAGCGGGTCCGGATGCAGCCCGGACATTGTTATCATCCTCTTTGCCAGCAGATGGAAAATAATGTCGTCATCAACAATAATTACGTTATAGTTCATCACTCTTGCTTTCCGTGTCAATATTTTCGGTTTTAGATACGATATCCTTGACTATCCCATCCATTTCTTTCGCAGAATCCTGAATGTGCTGCAAAATCTGATCCCGTTCATTTTCAAGTGCCATCCCTGATGTTATCATGTCGGCGAGTCCCATTAACCGTGCAAGCGGCGCCCGCAGCACATGAGATTGCGTCCAGGCGATCTGCCTGAGGCGTTTGTTCTGCTCTTCAATGGCATTAATGTGCTCCATGCTCTCCGTGATGTCACGGAAATAAACGGCCAGTCCACCGCCCTTTGAAGGATATACGGTGACGTTGTACCATGCATTCATGGGCGGATAGTATTGCTCCAGACTTTCCGTCTCCTGATTCTCAAGTACAGACTGGAATTTTTCAAACAGCACAGAAACCATGATAGTCGGAAATGCATCCCATATCTTTTTGCCCAGCATATGTTCCGGGGCAACATGCAGCAGCCTGCCGGCCTCCTTGTTGAAATAGGTGATACTCCAGTCTTCGTCGACGGCATAGAAGGCGTCGGATATACTTTCAAGTGTGTCTACACGGTCTTCAATCGCCTCCAGGAAGGCGATTTCGGCTCGCTTCTTCTCATCGATGTCCTTGATGCTGCCGATCAGCCGGATCGCTTTGCCGTCATCGTCCCTGATGACATAACTTTGCTCTTCTACGAACGCATACGTACCATCCGCCCGCTGGAGCCGGTATTCGACAGACCACTTTTCCTGTTCCTGATTCTTTAAAAAAGCGTTGAAACTGGATAGCGTCACATCCTGGTCTTCCGGATGAATCCAGCTGCTCCATTGATCCAAATCACACACCGACTCATCCGGACTGTGTCCGAATGTACGCTTCAGCCCCTCGCCCCATTGCAAGGTATTTGTCTTGACATCCATGTCATAGACCGCATCATTGGTGGCAAGACTCACCAGTTTATACTGTTCGTTGGACCGTTGCAACCTGGCTACCAGATCTTCCTGGTGGGTGACATCATTGCACACCACCGACATGCATTCCCTGCCCTCATATACCAGCCGGTGACCGGTTATGTCCACACGCATGCGCGTGCCGTCTTTTTTCATGTGAGTATACGTGCCAATCCGCCCCACACCTTTTTGAAACGTGAGCTTGTTGACCATACTCATCCATTTCGCAACATCCTCTTCACATAGAATGTCCCCGATGGTCATTCCCGGAAATTCCTCCCTGCTGTACCCGTAGTGCTCCACCGCTTTTTGATTGACATCCAGAATATTCAGCGTAAGCATGTCAAAAATGAGGTTGGGAATCGGGTTGAAATCAAAAATATTGCGATAATATTGCTCGGTTTTCTTCAACCTGGTATCATCTCTGACATAGAAAATGGTGACTCTGGTTGTGTGATTGAGAACCAGCAGCCTGGCTCTTAAACGAACAGCCAGTTTCTCCCCGGTTTTGCTCATTGCCGCAAAATCCCCTTCCCGGACTTCACCGGAAACAGGCAGCTCCTGCCGCATGAACATCACACTGTCACGATCCCGCTCATTGAAAAGCAGGCGCACATCCCGGCCGATCACCTCCGTTTCACGATACCCGAACATGTCACAAAACCCGGCATTCACCCTGTTGATGATCCCATCTTCATCAATCACGCAAATACCCTCCGATGAGACATCCAGCACAGACTGAAGCAGCGGGGATACTGATTCGGAATCATAATGCACCCCGATTCCTGACCCGGAGCGCTGCTGATCCTTGACACTGTCAACTATTTTATCGGGATTTTTACTGTCCATGCGAGTTTTAAATGATAAACATCCCGAAAATATAGCAAATTTAATCCGATATGAAAACGGGAAGGTAAACCAACTCCCGGGCCGCCTGTATTATCGTGAAAGTACCACCCTGACAGACTCTTCTTCCTGCTCACTGTAGAGAGCATGATAGTCGGCAGCTTCCCCACCCAGTGCCTCTTCCAGCAGCTGCCGGTTTGATGACTGCCCGCTTTCGATCAACCCGCTTTTTTCGTCCAGATTGGATTTGAATATACCGGCAGCGCTGACCGGCAGAAAATCTTCATAGGTAACCGGCACGGCTCGGACCAGGTCCTCATCAATGAGCGATTCCAGGAGCTCATGAATGCTTTTGTCGCTTCGGTCAGCTTTCCTGCTGCCCCCGGTCCTGCGCGCAGCAGCAATGGCTTCCGGCTGCTGCCGGCCCTTATCGGTCAGCTCGTAGGTGAAATATCCCAGATTCTGCCGCCGCAATTCGTCATTCGTTTTTGCCGGAAATTCCTCCTCGAATATGCCGGCCAACATCTCCTGATACCGGGAGCGGTACACCTCCTCGCCCTGCTTTCGAAGCTCGGTCCCCTGCTCCTTCGCCCTGGCAATGAGCCGGTCATACATGGCCATCGCTTCCGGCTTCAGCGCCGTATGCCGCTGTTCTATTTCACCGAAACGGGCCCGGTGACGTCCCTCAACATACCCGCCTGTGCCATCCGGGAATCGTGTGGTTTCCACCAGCGCCCGGAACGAGGTCTGCTGCAGCAGGATCGGCCACCCTGAGGGCGGACCCTGAACCTCCGGTATGGTCTCAATTCCCATGTCCTGCATTTTTCCATGCAATGCCTGTATGTCCAGCACCCGGGGGGTCAGATGGTTGATATGCGGACCTTTGAACGAGGCGATATCGGCCAGCAGGCTGCTGATCTTCAGAAACGTCTCGTATTGGTCCTGCGAAACCCGCGCCTCGTTGTGCCAGCGGAACGTCTCCAGCGCCTCGTGGATGAAATCGTCGGCCTGTTGCGGCGTGAGCCCGCCTTCGGCCTCGTGAACGGCGATCAGCTCCAGTGCGCCCGGAGTAAAAATCTGCCGGTCCGCGAGCGACTTCTCCGCCTGCCGCCGCGTCTCCTCATCCAGCAGGTCCATGCGCAGCAGTGATGTGAAGACGCGGAACGGGTTTTTGGCCAATTCGTCCCCGTCCACCGGACGGAACGCCGTGGAGTGCACCGGCAGATTGGCCACCGACAGATCGTAGTAGCCCACCGGCACCATGCCCATCACGTTGAACAGCTGCGCCATGGTCGCCAGCTCCTCCGGCTTGCCCAGGCGGATGGCTCCGTGCTGCTCCTCCGACACACGATCCAGACTCCCCAGCTCATCCTCCAGACCCGGATGCTCCTTCATGTATTCCCGGTTGATACCGCGGACGATCTCCAGCAGATCCCCGTACAGCGGGACCTCCTTCTTGTACATGTCGGACATGGCCCGGGAAAAATTCTCGCGAATTTCGTACTGAGGCACAAATGATTGCGTCGCCGGCGACGCTTCCTTGCTGCTGATTCCCTGCATGATATGACGCTCCTTGGACGTGTTTGGGTTGAGGGGTTTCCGGGTGGATTCGGTTCCGGTGCCCTGACGCCGATGCATCCCCCCCGATACTGTTCGACTTATCCGGAATAAACAACCTACACCGAAGAGTAATTCCAGTCAATACCGGAGTTGTGCTGCGGCTTCTGATTTGTGCTGCACACGGGTTGGATAACAGGCCGCGGTGTCCTTATTTCTGCCGCATCAGCAATGGCCGGAAGGTTTCCTCGTACATCGAGGTGATGAAATCGCGGTCCTCGTCCGACAGCTTCACGATCCCGCTTGTGTTCTGCCGGGCCTGATCCGGGGTCT
>SLKA01000035.1 GCA_007134845.1 Balneolales bacterium | reverse complement strand
ATTGGGGTCCTCCGGATTGGGGTCCTCCGGAACGTTGGATCGGCCGCATCATCACAATTGAATCTGAACTATTGCCTTAATGGATGTCATATCGGTCCGGGAAGTGAAAATATGGATTAGTCATGAATAAACTGTTTTTCTGGGTAGTCGCTTTTCTGGCAATCGCATTCTTCGGCTTTGCCGATGCAGTTTACCTGACGGCAACGCACTATATGGGTAATCTGCCGGTTTGTACGGTTTTGGAGGGATGCGATGAAGTGGCTTTGAGTGAATATGCCGAATTAGGCCCCGTGCCAGTCGCTTTAATGGGTGCCCTCTTTTACGCAGGTATGCTGATCATCGGTGTTACCTGGCTGGATGCACGAAACCCCGTTATGTTTCGGTATCTCCCTTTTGTGACTGTTCCCGCCTTTTTGTTTTCGGTGTGGCTCGTCTATGTGATGTTCTTTGTGATTGACGCTCTCTGTATCTTCTGTCTCCTGTCTGCCGGATCCACCACACTTTTGATGCTACTCTCTTTCCGGTTGCGGTTGCTGGTGGAGTGACAACACTGATTTTCGGTTGACTTTCATTGCCAACCTGCGTATCCTTTCAGTTCAAACAACCAGAAAGGTTGGGGGTGCTTGTACGCACGAGCTGAGATTAAACCCCGATCACCTGAACCGGATAATACCGGCGTAGGGAAACCTTACCGAACAGATGCGGATGGCGAAATAATTCGCAGAGATACTCGGGAAAACAGCTCTTCTTTAGTACACAGCGCCTTCAATTCAGATAAATATCATTAAAATTTGGAGGAGCTTTGAAATTAATTACACTTTTCATCATCATGCTGTCGGTGGCCGCCGGTGTTGCACAAACGTCGGGACAGACTATCAGCGGGACAGTCCGGGATGCCCAAACCCACGAGCCGCTGAACGGTGCAACCGTTTACCAGCTTCACACCGATCATGGCACAACGACCGATAGCCGGGGTGAATTTGAACTGGAACTGATTGAACAGACTCCCCGCATCGTTGAAATCCGATTCCTCGGTTATGAAAGTCATCAGGTACGGATCAACTGGAGTGGGCATCGTGAGACAACGATCAGCTTGATCCCAACTTCCATCATTAGTGATGATGTATTGGTCGAGGCATTTCGTGTTGACGAACGGACCCCTGTTACTTACACCAATATCAACAGTGAACAGATCAGGGAACGAAATTTCGGTCAGGATATCCCGGTGCTCCTTGAAATGAGTCCGTCTGTGATCAGTACCTCTGATGCCGGCGCAGGAATAGGTTATACCAGTTTGCGTATTCGAGGCGTAGATCCGCAACGAATTAACGTCACCGTCAACGGTATTCCGTTGAACGACTCCGAGTCGCACGGTGTGTGGTGGGTGAATATGCCCGATTTCGCATCGTCGCTTGACAATGTCCAGATTCAGCGGGGAGTCGGTACCTCGGCTCACGGACCTGCCGCTTTCGGTGCGACCGTAAACCTGCAGACGACTACACTGCAACCGGATCCCTACGGGGAAATCAACAGCATTGCCGGAGCGTACAATACATTCAAGAATAATATCCGGTTCGGAACCGGACTTATGAACAACGGCTGGGCGTTTGACGGACGGCTGTCGCACACCACATCCGACGGTTATATTGACCGGGCGTCATCCGATTTGAGATCGTTCTTCATCTCCGGAACACGCCACACTGACCAGGGCCTTTTGAAGTTGAATGTCTTTTCCGGCCAGGAACAGACGTACCAGGCCTGGTATGGCATTCATGAAAGCCAGCTGAATACAGATCGCCGGTTTAATCTGGCAGGTATGTATACCGATCCGGACGGTGAAACGCGGTTTTACGACAATCAGACCGATAACTACACCCAAACACACTATCAACTGCATTACTCGCACCGGTTTGCAGAACAGCTTTCCGCAAATATCTCACTCCACTACACCCGTGGTGCGGGGTACTATGAGGAATTCCGGCAGGATAATTCGCTGTCTGCCTATGGATTTGATCCGGTGAAAATCGGCGAAGAGACGATCACAAGCACCGATCTAGTACGGAAGCGATGGCTGGACAATCATTTCGGAGGGGTGACATTTTCTGCAGATTATAAGGGTGGCGACAACTGGCAGATCACTTTTGGCGGTGGGCTTAATCACTATGACGGCGACCATTTCGGGGAGATTGTCTGGGCAAGGATTGCAAGCCCCGCCGAGCTGGGCGACCGTTATTACGACAATAAGGGTGTAAAAACCGATCGCAATGCCTATACGAAAGCGGTTTTAGATCTTACTGATCGGTTGAGCGTGCTGGGGGATATCCAGGTGCGCAACATTTACTACACGCTGGACGGTATCAACAACGATCTTCGAGTGCTGGATGACAGCCACTCCTACACATTTGTAAATCCCAAAACCGGTGTGACCTTTGAGTTGAGTGATTTCGGAAGGGTTTACGGCTACTTCGGAATTTCCAGCAAAGAGCCGGTGCGCCGGGATTTTACCGATGCAACCGAAAACTATCAGCCGGAGCATGAGACACTATACAACTTCGAAGCGGGATACCGCGCAGGTTGGGCGCAGCTTCAGTTCGGGGTGAACACCTATTTTATGGTGTACGACAATCAGCTGATCAATACCGGCGAAATCAATGATGTCGGAGCTCCGGTCCGTACCAATGTGCCTGACAGTTACCGGGCCGGGATAGAACTTGAGGTGGCCGCAACGCTGATCGACGGGCTACAATGGAACGGAAATGTGACACTGAGCCGGAACCGTATCCCGGAATTTGTGGAGCTGATAGACCGGTATGACGAAAACTGGGCATTTGTAGGTCAGGACGAAATCGTACATACTGATACAGATATTGCGTTTTCACCGGCGGTAACTTCAGCCTCGCAGTTGTCATGGCAGTTTGACAATGCACAAATCGACTGGTACGCCCGGTATGTGGGTCGGCAGTATCTGGACAACACATCAAACCGGGATCGCTCCATCAATCCGTTTTTCATCAACGATATGCGGTTATCCTATGATTGGGGTGGACTGCAGTATATTCGGAATGTGCGTTTTCAGCTGATGTTCAACAATATTCTGGATCACACCTACGAATCGAACGGGTACACATTCGGATATTTTGGCGGTGACGACGAGTACCGGGAAAACCACTTCTATCCGCAGGCAGGTCGGCATGTGCTGGGTGGTGTTTCTGTATCATTCTGATTCTTATCCAACTTTCCTATATTATGGTCATATGACTAACCGTATCTCATTGCATCAGAACCATCTGTTTTGTTAATACTCCAGATTGGCAATAGTGTTTGGCTGGTTACGATGATCAATCATATAAGTTTGTTCAAGAACAGGAAATGTAATAATGGATATATGGAAGTTGCTGCTGAGTATATGTGTTATGATTTTGGGACTGAGTTGGATCGCTCCGGTGATACTGATGGGGCAAATCATCGAGCCAAATCTGCACCACTTGCGCGATGAAGGTGACCCATATCGATGGTCTGACTTTCCTCCCGTTGCCGACGGCGACCTGCTCGAGTTGAGCTTTGAATCGCAGGCTAATGACGTACAATGGACGTTGTGGATACGCCAGTATGCTATGCGGGGAAGGCCGTGGATAGAAATTAATGGTGAACGGGTGGACCGGCTTTCTAACGATCTTCGGGACTTGACACTGGCGATACCTGTCCCGCCTGGCACGCTCGTCGATGGCACTAACACATTGCGCATTGAAGCCGGCGGCAGACCACCTAACGACATGTTCATCGGTGAGATTCGTCTTGTCGACAGACCGGTTGACCAGGTATTGCACGAGACAACTGTCACGGTCACTGTTACAGATGCCGATAGCGGTGAGTCTATCCCTGGCCGGCTAAGCGTTGTCGATCACCAGGGTTCACTTGTTTCCGTAGGCGGTGAATCCGACAATAATCTCGCGTTCCGGCGTGGAACGGTTTACACGCTTAACGGGGAGGCGAGATTTGGCCTGCCTTCAGGCCGGTATACGGTCTACGCAGGTCGTGGACCGGAATATTCACTTGACTATGCCGAAATAGACCTTCGACCCGGTGATGAGGCAGAACTTGAGCTGGCCATCCGCCGCCAGGTTGATCACACGGGTTACATCAGCATCGATCAACATGTGCACACCTGGGACGTCAGCTCCTCGCCGACCGAAAGGATGATCACTATCGCAGGTGAGGCGCTCCAAATGGCGATAATGTCCGAACACAACTTGCATATTGACTGGAGTGACGAAGCAAAACGTATTGGCGCCAACCGGTTATTTACATTGGTAGCAGGAAATGAGGTAACCACCACCGAGACCGGACTCGGGCATTTCAACATCTATCCCGTCGATCCGGAAGCGTCCGAACCGGACCATACTCTGCCAACCTGGACGCAGCTTTTCGATGCAATATGGGACGTGCCCGGTGTCCGTATGGTATCGCTTAATCACCCTCGCGACGTCAGGCCTGGCCTTCTTCCTGCACCGTTGGGTCCTGCTGACTTCAATGCGGCAAGTGGCCGGCGACTCGATGGCAGGCCCGTGGGCTTTAATGCCATTGAGGTGATCAACTCCGGTTCCACTCATACGGATCCGCTCCAGTACGTGCGTGACTGGTTGGCCATGCTTAATCGTGGTCATCGCATCGTACCTGTCGGAGGCAGCGATTCGCATGATGTAACCCGCAAGTTTGTTGGACAGGCTCGAACCTATGTTGCCGGTGATGTGCGGGATCCCGGAAATATCGATGTCGAAGCTGTGATGGATAATTTTGTTGATGGCCGCGTTCTTAGTGTCAGTATGGGTCTGCTTACAAGTATTTCCGTTGATGGACATGAGCCTGGCGAGATGGTCTCCGCCGACGGTCCTGTACAGGTACATGTGAAGGTTCAGGGTCCTCACTGGGTTACTGCCGATCAGGTGCTGCTCTATGCCAATGGAAATCTGATTCGCCGTGCTGTGGTTGATCCTGTGGTTGCAACCGATGAGCATAAATGGGCAGGTACTTGGGAATTTGACCCCGGAGGCCAGGATGTGCATCTTGTCGCCGTCGCTCTGGGTCCGGGTATCAAGACGGCGTGGTGGAAGGTGCCCAGGCCGTTTGATCCGGAATCGATATATTGGCAGACCTACGTCATGGGTGTCACAGGTGCAGTTTATGTCGATGCAGACAGTGACGGGCAGTGGAAGAGTCCTCACGAGCATGCCCGCAAATTGATAGAGGATCACGGGCATAATCTGAGGAGCCTTTTTTCAGCGCTGAAAGAGTGGGATCAGGCCACAGCTATCCAGGTCGCATGTCTGCTGGAGGAGTCGGGAATGCGGCCTGATTCGCCAGAACTGAAGCAGGCACTGGAGCATGCAGCGCAACAGGTTCGCACCGGGTTCCACATCTTCGAAGCTGCCTGGCGTGATAGTCAGGTAAGTCAAGCTGGATCCTGATTTGACCATTGAATGGTATCATAAGTTGATTCCATCGGCAAACGCACCATTTGTCCTCCCATCGACAAACACGCCGCCCGTCCTCCCATCGACAAACACGCCGCCCGTCCTCCCATCGACAAACACGCCGCCTGTCCTCCCATTGATTCGCTGGCCTCATCGCGAATCGTCACCGTGATTGT
>SLKA01000079.1 GCA_007134845.1 Balneolales bacterium | reverse complement strand
TGCCGCGCGGGACGATATACCGCCCCGGTGCCGATACGTCGCCCCACAGACTGAGCGTGTCAGCCAGTTCGCCGGGCTCGGCAATGCGCACCATGCCCTCCCCGAGCCGGAACATCCGGCTCGTCGGCAGCTCCCGCACCGTCTGCGCCGCCGCCAGATCCGGCAGCACGAACAGCACAAACAGACCGGCCCCGGCCATCACCATTTTCATCTTGCTGAAATACATCATTTGGATTTTTTAAAAGGTTTCTAAAAGATTTTTTGTCTGATTTCTGTTGGAAATTCTCCTGGATGCGGGTGACGGCTCACTGCTTCTCATCCACATATTGCCGATAGCTGTTGTAGGCATGCTTGTAGTAAGACGACGCCCGGTAATCGGTGGACTTTTTGTAGTCAAAGGCCATCATCACCGTGCCGATGATGTTGGCGCGGATGCTCATCAGATTCTCAATGGTCTGATCCAGGTCCGCATCACGCGTCATATTGAACCGCGCCACCAGGATGATGCCGTCCACCCTGGCCAGCAGCGGGGCGGCGTCGGTGATGATCCCGTAGGGAGCCGTATCGAGGAGCACAAAATCATACTTTTCACGCAGCAGATCGACCAGCTCGCCCAGTTTCCGGCTGCGTGAGATTCCGCTCGGATTGTCGGTGCGCTTGCCTGTGGAGATCACATCCACCCCGCCTACCACCGTAGGCTGAATGATGGCTTCCAGCGGCTGCTCATCAAACAGATAGTCGGTCACTCCCGGTGAGCTTTCCAGGCCGAATTCGCGGTGGATCTGCGGACGCCGGAAGTCGCAATCCACCACGACCACCCGCTTGCCCGATTCGGCCAGGGTCACCGCCAGGTTGGACATCACCGTGGTCTTGCCCTCCGATTTGCTGGCGCTGGTGATGCAGACCACGCGGTAGGGATGGTCCGGCTGCGAGTACAGCAGGTTGCTCTGCAGTCGCCGGTAGGACTCGCTGGCCGGCGAGATGGAGTCGAGCAGGGTGACCAGATTGGTGGACATGCTGCGCCCGTCCACATCAACACGTGTGCTGCCCTGGAACTGCTGTTTCATCTGCGCCCGGGTGTCCGGGACTACCGCCATCACCGGATAGTTCTTATCCTTGAGCCGGCTGATGCTGTTAATCCGCGTCGTGGAGATTTCGCGGAGGAAAACGTAACCGAGTCCGCCCATGCCGCCCAGCACAAAACCGACCAGCAGCAGCAGCTTTGTGCGCGGACTCACCGGCTCAAACGGCAGCACCGAGTAGTCGACCACGCGGCCGAAGCCCATCTGGGTCTGCTCCCAGACCGCCAGTTCGGCCGATTGCATGGAGATGGTGAGGAAGAGCTGCTCGTTTACCTTCATATTGCGCTGCAGACGCGCCATTTCAACCATATTGTCGGGGATCCGCTCGAAAAACCGATCCTCTTCGGCGATGCGCTCATCCAGCACTCTGGCTTGCGCCTCGAGCTGCTGCTGTTCGATGCGCAGCTCCATGAGCTGCTGGCGCAGGTCGGACAGGCGCGTGGTGATGCCCCCGCCCTGATTGTCCAGGAAGCCGAGAAACCGATCGTCATTATC
Organism: Balneolales bacterium; assembly: GCA_007134845.1. Classification (GTDB taxonomy): domain Bacteria; phylum Bacteroidota; class Rhodothermia; order Balneolales; family Natronogracilivirgulaceae; genus SKNL01. The sequence continues at coordinate 17,891 of SLKA01000079.1, read as the reverse complement.
GACTAGTTCGGTGGTGATGCGGTGGATTTCATTGCGGATTCCGGCGGCCTCGTCCACAAGGCGCTGGTAGGAGGGCTCAAGTTCGGGATTCTGACGGAGTTGCGGATTGCGCGAGACCATCAGCATTTTCTCGGTCTCGACCTCGGCCAGCTGAAACTGATACCGGTTGAGCCGCTGCGAGAGTCCGGCCGCAAACTGATCGGCCAGCCCCGGCCGGATGGCATCCAGCTCCGCCTCGTAGCTTTCCAGCGCCGAGCTCACAGCAACCAGTTTTACTTCCGCCGATTTGCGTTCGGTTTCCAGCTCGGCCAGTGTGTTGACCAGCCGGGTGGATTGCGCGTCGAGCTGGATAAGCCCCTCGCGGTTCATGAAATCGCGCAGATCCTCCTCGCTGTTGACCAGCCGCTGCCGGAGCTGCTCTTCCTCCTTGTCCAGAAACGTGATGGCCGACCGGGCCTGCATGCGGTTCTGACGCGTGGAAAATTCGTAGTACTGGTCGAGGATGAGGTTGACCACCTTCTGCGCCTCCTCGCGGGACGGACTCTGATAGACGACCTGAACCACATCCGACTCGCGGTCTTTCAGGTCCGCAGCCATGTTCAGGCGGATGCGCATGATGACCGACTGGCGATCCACAATGGTCGAATCTTCCGGATACTCGTACCAGAGCACCGGCCAGATGCTGCCATCCCGCTGACGCGGATCTTCCAGCAGGATATCGGCGATCTCACCGATGAAATAGCGCGAACGGATCACTTCCAGCTCATTCTGGACGCGACTGCTCTGACCGATGCCGAAGCTGGTGGTGAGCAGTGAACTCAGGTCGCTGCCCGCCATGGAGTAGCGTCCGCGGTCCTCGGCGATGATCATGCTCCCTTCGCCGCGGTAGATGGGAATCTGCATCCGGGTATAGAACCACGCGGCGGCCGTGCCGAGAATCAGGAAGAGGATGATGATCCATTTGTAATGAAAAACAATGTTCAGAAGCTTTCTGAGATCGATTTCATCGTCATCTATGTGCGGAGAGCGGATGTCGTGCGCATCGGCGTCAGCAGGTGATTCGCCCCGGTAGCGGCCGTTTCCGGATCCGTTCGGATGATGGGTGTGTTTTGGACTCATACTGTCGGATCAATTTTGAAGTGAGATAGAAAGATACGGCTCTTTTCAGAAAAAACATGGATCGGGAGGAGACGATCCCGGTCGGCACAGCTCCGCCTTGTGAGTCCCATGTTCGCGCAGCGCCAACCCGGGGCCCGGCAGCCCGGACCTGGCGCCGGTGACATCTGCTGCCGGTGCCATCTGCTGCCGGTGCCACTTGCTGTCAGGTGACATTTGCTTCAGATGCCGGCTGTCAGATGCCGACTGTCAGGTGCCACTTGCTGCCGGTGCCACCTGCTGCAGGTACCCGCTGTCAGGAACCGCGTGTAACATGGACCCATGGCGATGATCTGTCGGAAGCCGGCCAAAGCAAAGCGGTCCGCCGCCCTCACCGGCTTCGTCATTTTTTAATCACAAACGGGTAACGAATGTACCCGTCATTACATGTTGCCAACCGATATGATAAACCCGTTTGCTTTTGGATGCAACGGATGATTCTCAGATTAATATCAGATAATTCTCAGATAGTTCTCACAATGTGGCTTGTTTCAGCCGGCGATCGGCTTTCATCTGCTGCGGCATCATCTTGACGGACAGCTGCAAATCAAGCTGATTCATGAGCTGTTCCATGAGCTGGCTGAAACTCTCCTCGATATCGCTTTCGGTGCAAACCGTGATGAGCTTGATGTTTTCCCGGCGCACCAGCTCCAGTATTCTGTCCTTCTTCGTGTTCCAGGATTTCATCAAGTCCGACTGCTTCTCCAACGGCTCTTTGCTGAGTGACCATGCAGCCGGATCCCGCACAGACATGCGTGCGTTGCTGCAGCGTTTCAGCGCGACTTCCGAATCCAACACTAAATTGACCACTACCGGCTCATAGCCCATGACTATGGCCCTGTATATGGCGTGATAAACAGGCAGATGATCGGTGCTGCCGATGTGGTGTCCTGCAGACCGGTAAAACTGAAATGAGCCCTCGTGGCTGATTATAAAGTCAACGTTTTTTCTGAAGTGTCTTTCGGTCTTATACTTTCGCTTGAGCAACGTGTGCAGGCTTCCGCGGTAATCGAATTTGGGATGAAACCGCACATACACCCCCTCCATGAAACAGAGCACATTGCGCGAATAATATTTGAACAACTTCCGGAACCGGGAAAACGGCTTGTGTTTGGATTTTCTGTTGTCCCTGGTTGATCGCGGCAGTTCAAGTACCGTGTAACCTGCCTCTCTGAGATGCGCATTGAGCTTGTCGGCCAGTGTGGTTTTACCACTGCCGCTGATTCCAACAAATTCTATGTAGTATCTTTTGGATGCCATTCCGGATCGTAGCTCGTAATCAATATTATCACTTTTTTTTGTTCTCTTATCACTTTTTGTTCTGCTTTACCCAATATAGCCGTTTTTATGCAATTTGACGTTTTTAGTCCGCCGCTATTGTTCCAGCGCAACAGCAATTATTCCAGATAGGCGCATGCAACGAATTCCGCATTGCGCGGTTAATGGCCCAAAATTTCGCGTTTGCAGGTTAACAGGGCATGCCAGTAATAGTTAGTTGCTATTTTTAATCATAGTCATAGTAAGATTTTACTATGATATCTTAAAAATTATTTAAAATTCCTAATATTTTGCGATAATTCCTATAAATATTCACACAATCAGGCAATCAAGCGGAATAACGGCGCGGCCATGAGCTCATCGAACCCTTAGCAGGCGATGATGTATGCATCATCCAGCACAAAACCAACGGATTTCCTGTTACCTGGGTAGTTCCGGGCTGACAAGTAGAGCGCACAAACTGGCGAGAGATAGCACATTCCGGCGGCCGGTGAGTGAGTAAGGATTGATCGGCCTGATGATCATATATGTAACGTGCTCCTCAGGGCCGGTGAGGCCGGCAGGCAGTTAGGCAGGCGCGGACAATCAACTATTCATCAGAAAACGGGAAATGATCATGAAATCCTATTACATATTTATTGGTGTTTTGACGCGCATTGCGGTTCTGCTGCTTGTATTGCTGGCGGGATCCGCATTCACACATGGAATGGCGGCCGGAGCGAATCCGGGCGCAGATCCCGGGTCGGACCCCGGAACGAACCTGGCCAGCGAACCGGGTTCAGAACCGTCCACTTCGCTTGCAATAACCTGCGACGGCACGCTCCTCCTTCCCGGTGTGCCCTGCGTGCTTACCCTGCACGCGGCCGGTCTTGCGGCGATGCAGTATGCCGGTCTGGAGCTGCGTTATGACACCGCACGGCTTACCTTCCAGCAGGCACGGCCCGGTCCGGTGTTCGGCGATGATGCGGTCACCTTTGCCCGGCACCTTCCTGACGGCCGGCTCGGCGTGTCGGTAAGCAGCACCACCGGCGAACGCGATGCCGACGGCGGGATCGTCCATATGGATTTTATCGTTAGTGATGGGGCACCCGACGGAGCGGCCGGTTTTTTCGTGGAACTCCTCGAGTTCACCGACCAGGACGGGGTTGCACTTTCAGCTCCCCTCCCTGAGGGAACCGGGATCACCATTCCCCCCTATCTGTCGGATGGCGGGATTCTGGATCCGGGACCGGTCACCATCGCCCGGGGCTCCGAACTGGCGTTCCGCTTCCGTCTGGCAGCCTCGGGTATTACCGCCGGCGACATCACCGGTGAGCCCGGTGACGAAGAACGCCTGCAGGCAGAGATGATCATCATGGATGCCGGATCCTGGGACGGCACCGCCCCGCTACCGGACCCATTGACTCACGACCGGATCGTACCGCTTGCCTATACCGGCACCTCCGGCGGTGAATTCCGGTTTGAATCACCGTTTCCTTCCGACCAGTCCGTGGGCACCTGGCTAGTCCTTGGCCGCTTCCAGCTCGACGATCATCCGGAAATTGTGGCCGGCTACAGCAGCGACGGCGGCGGTATCTGGGATGGCGAAATGAACACCGCCGTTGAGGTGACCGTCACTACCCCGCGTGTGACCGTGGCCGAATGGACGTTCGACGGGGAACAATGGACCGCCGACACCGGACTGTACCACAACCTGCAGCCCGATGCGCCGGCCTTGGTTTCCCTGGTCGGGGCCCGATCCAGCGGCTGGACCAGCGGCAGCTCCGGTCGCGCTCCCAACTCCAACAACTGGCAGCAGGAAAACAATGGAGACACAAATGGCTCCGGGGATGATGGTGACGATGGTGGCAATGGTGACGATAATGGCAATGCCCCGGACGGCGGGAATGGGACCGGTGAAAACGGCATGAGCAACGGCGACGCTCCTGTCCCGCATGACAAATATTGGGAGGCAACGCTGGCCACATCCGGCTACCACGAGCTCACCCTGCAATTCCGGATGAACGGTTCGGGCACCGGTCCGCGCGACTTCCGGCTCTACTATCATACAGGTGACGAATCCGACAACTGGCAGCCAGTGCCCGGCGGCGATTTCCAGTCCGGCACCTCGTGGGCCCTGCACTCATTCTCATTGCCTGCTGATGCCGGGGACGCACAGGATCTGGTCCTGCGCTGGGTGCGCATAGGCAATACGTCGGTATCCGGTGACCAGATCGGTCCGACCGGTACCAACCGTCTGGACGATATCCTCATCACCGGAGTCCCGATGGCCACCGATGAAATGGTCATCTGGCCGGGCAACACCACGGGTGAAGGCACCGTATCGGAGGCCGACGTGCTGAGCCTGGCCCGCTACTGGATGTCAACCGGGCCCGAACGGATCCCCCGCCGCATCGATTGGGCCCCGCAGCCTGTCGTCCGCTGGACGCCGGAAACCGCAGCACATGCCGACACCGACGGCGACGGAAGGGTCGATTACCGCGACCTGCTGGCCATAGGCCGAAACTTCGGTCAGACCGTGGATTCCGACCCAAAAAAAATTGCCGCCGGTGACGCCATTCAAAACCAACCGGACATCCGTCACTCTGACCACATGCCCGCCCTTCTTGCAAAGACCCTTCCACGCCTTTCCGCCGGCGAGGCGATCCGGTTGGTATTGCAGTCCGATTTTCCGGTGCCACTACTTGGCATCAGCACCCGATTTTCTCTGGATGAGATTCCAGCGGATGCATGGGAGCTCATGGAACTGGTGCCGGGCGAATGGGCCGGACAATGGCAAGCTGCTGACCGTCTGATCCGCTTCCATCATGGCCGCACTCCATCATCAGTACACGGGGAAATCACTCAAAGCACCCGCCACAAGTCGGCGAACGCTGGAGCTGCTGACAACGACAAGACCGGCTATACCTGCGGCATCACCGATGACCGGAACAGCCACACGTGGTCTGCGGCATGGGCGCATGCAGGTATGGCGCCGGCCGTCAGTGCCACCGTGCTGGTCGCGGTGACCATTCGGGCCCTCACCGACTGGGAGTTTTCTCCCGTGCTCCATCTGAATCGCGTCTCCCTTGCCGTTCCGGAGGGGATAAACGATCGTCCGGACACCGGGGGCTGGGAGCTGGTCCGCCAGGATTACGCCGTCACCGCCGAGCCCGGTACCACCGACGACCGGCCCCGGTCCACCCGGCTTCATTCCAGCTATCCGAACCCGTTCAACCCCTCAACCACCCTGTCATTTGATCTGCATGAACCCGGTACGGTCCGGATAACCATTTACGACGCCCTCGGCCGCCTTGCAGGCACCTTGCTGGAAGGGCACAGGGATGCAGGCCGTTACAAAATCACCTGGGATGCTTCCGGGTTTGCCAGCGGCATGTATATCATCCGGCTGGAGGCCGCACACGTGACACAAAGTCGCCAGGTGATACTGCTCAAATAAGGAGAGCAGTATCACGCAGCTTTCAAAAAAAACAAAGCCTCACAGATGTTTCCATCTGTGAGGCTTTTCAACGTAATACGAATGCAACATCATCAGGGGAGCATAACCGCATCGATCACGTGGATCACGCCGTTGCTGGCAAAAATATCCGTGGCGATAATCTCCGCAAATCCGTTGGCGTCATTGCCCACAAAGAAACTGCCATCCTCTTCGTTCACGAAAACGAATGACCTGTTCAGCGTGCGGATGCGATCGGATTCCACAACATCTTCGGCAGGACGATTGCCCGGCGCCACATGGTAGAGCAGAATGTCTCTTACAAACGCTTCGTTGCCCTCCACGAATGCGCCATCTTTGTACAACGACTCTGCATCATCACCCAGACTTTCCAGCAGCGCCACAAAAGCATCGTTGGTCGGAGCAAACACGGTGTACTGGCGTCTTCCGCTCAGTTTACCATCCAGTTTGGCAAACACCACAGCCTGCACGAGAATACTGAAGTTATTATTGCCTGATGCTATTTCGACGATAGTCTGATCCGGCTTGTCGCTCATAACACTGAAGCCATTACCACTACCATTTTCTTTTCCCTTGCTGCCGGGATTGAATTCCGACGGAGGCAGCATGACGGCATCAATCACATGGATTACGCCGTTCGATGCAAAAATATCCACATCAACCAGCTGTGCAAAACCGTTCTCCGCGTTGCCCACGAAGAAGCCATTTTCTCCCGAGGCTACTTTGATAAACGAACCCTGGAGTGACCTGATCTGGTCGGAGTCAACCACATCACCTGAGTCCCTGTTGCCCGGTGCAACATGATAGAGCAGCACGCTCTTGACCAGTTCCTTATTCTCTTCGCTGAGCAGCTCTTCTGCAGTCAGGTCAAGTGCATCAAGTAGCGCCGCAAAGGCGTCGTTGGTCGGGGCGAAGACGGTAAACTGACGCCGTCCGCTGAGCGCGTCATCAAGTCCGGCAAACAGCACGGCTTGTGCCAGTATACTGAAATCATCGTTTGATGCGGCGATATCAAGAATGGTGGCATTTGCGGTCATATCGCCATTCATGAGTGCATGGGAAGTGGATTCACTCACCTTTGAGAAATCTTCACCATCCCTCTGATAACTGTCGGTTACATCGCATGCGCTCATCACGAGCAGCAAAGCGGATAGACCGAGTACATGGATTTGTTTCATAATTGACTCCTTTTATTGAATTTTGTTGTTAGCCTGTTGTTATGATTTTAAACCTGCTCAGGCCGAAACCTGTATTCAATAAAAAGAGTTCCCGCGGATGCCGATGTTATACAACCAATACACATACGGTCCGGGAAAAATCACTTGATGCGCCGGCGAAGCCGCCAGATGCCGAATGCGATGGCGGCCATTGCCGCAAGTCCGGGTCCCCATAGCACGGACTGATCCGGTGCGCCGGGAAGCTCGGGCGGCGGTATTTGAGCCATCGCGATGGCCAGGTCGATTGACGGGGCAATCACCATTGCAAAGAATGCAACTGGAAGCAAGGCCAAAATGATGAATGTGATCTTCATAAGCAGGAGAAAAAAGTGTGATAACTGATGATAGATTTACAAAGATGGAACACCTATAAAACGCCGGTCAACCCGTTTCCATTGCTCGAATGACCGGCATTCCTATGCTGTCACCCTGCTATTTGATCAGGGTCATGCGCCGGGTAATCGACTTGCTGCCGGATTCCAGGCGATACAGATACATGCCGCTGGAGAATTCCGTGGCATCCCAGTGCACGTCATAGCTGCCCGGACCCTTCTGCTCATTCACAAGGATGGCGATCTCCCGGCCGAGCATGTCATACACCGTAATGCGGATATGCGCCTGTTCAGGTACGTTATAGGAGATCACAGTCGCAGGGTTGAACGGATTCGGGTAGTTCTGCGAAAGCTCGAACTCCTGCGGGACGTCGCCCGGGATTTCGGATGATAACGGCTCGCTGCTCACAACAAGTGTGAATCGTATGCCCTCGTCCCCGGCCTCTTCATCACCGGCCGGCGCCGGTTGCAATGCGGCGACATGCGAAACACCGGTGCCCGCATCAGCACCGACGGTACGTTTGGCAGGTGCTTTGGCGGCGGATTCAAAAAGGAATGCATAATCCTCCACTTCGCGAAGATTAACGCGCTGTCCAGTTCTGTTGTCGATTAGGGTGAACTGCCAGTCGGATGGAAGGTCATCGAGCCCCTCCCAGCTGATGGCAAAATCGCCGCTCATGCTGCTGGCATGCATGGCAACCGGAACCTCGAAAGCCCCCTCAAATTCGGCTGGACGCGATTCCTGGACTTTCAATACAGTCCGGCCGTTGCGCTCGCCGACGAAGCTGAGGGTGGCGAATGTGCCGGTCAGCGGAGTGAGCTGCGTGGCATCCAGCAGATCCCAGCCCGCTTCGGCCCGATCAGAGAACACAAGGTTGACCCCGTCCCGGGTGCGTGTACCGGTTTCGGCGTTCTCACCTTCAAGTGTGAAAGCCAGACGTTTGAATGCAGGCTTCTGCTCCTTGTGGAACGTCGCCCCGTCGGTTTGGGCGCTTGCAGGAAACGCGATTTCCGACGCATCGTCATTTTCGATCATGAAACCCTGCCATGCCGCCACTTTATCGTCATTGTTGCCGCCACCGATGAGAACCCACTCACCCTGATGTCCAATGCCTTCCTGCCATCCGGCTTCGTCATTTTTCCAGACCTGAACAATGGCGCTGTTTAGCGAGCCGCCGCTCACCCATTCTGCCAGATTACTGATATCCAGATCACTTGCGAACGGGTTGCCCAGCATATTGAACGCCGCATCGACCGTACCGCCGTTATTCTCCCCATCGGGAAGGGGTTCGGCGCTGGCATGCAAGCCGACGGTCACATCGCTGCCGGCTGTATTTCCGCCCAGGGCAAGTGTAAACGGCAGAGCAGTGCTCACACCGATATCATTATCATAAAAATACCAGATGAGTCCCTTGCCGATCTCAAGCCCACTGGAGACATGCGCCGGTGCAATCCAGCCCTGCTCATAAGAGGTGAATATGTTCGGCGGATCGGTCTCGATGCCATCGGGTGCGGCGCCGCCGTAAAATGATGAGATACCGCCTATGCCCTGCACCTGGTTTTGAGCGGCCAGATCACCAACCGTCGCACCTGTTACCGGAACGGAAAGCATCCGCCACCCTGAGCTGCCGGCAATTTCAACGGCCTGGACGGCATCCACAGTCACGTTTGTCAGCCCGAACTCATCCCTGGCCCCATCTCCGCCTGCGTCATTGCTTCGCCATTGAAGGTACACAAAATCACCAGCGGCGAGATTCAGCCCGGACAACCGGGTGCTGCGTTCTGTTTTCTCCCATTCAGGTGATGCGTCAGCTGCCTCCGGTGTGACATAATTCAACTCTGGCACGCTGTTATAGGCGGCATCATCCAATGACCAGGCAAAATTAAATGAACTGGCCCTGTTCTGATCATTATAGGTGAAGATGTCATACGATACATCCAGATAATTAATCGTTCGTCCGGTCGTGTTACCCAGCCGGAGGGTGAAGGCTCCGGGAGTAAAGTCACTGGCCGTCGGCTGAACGCCAAGGATGGTGACGCCATCGCCGGTGTCAAAGGCATAGATGCCCCCGGTTGTCACACCCCCTGTGGAGGTGCCGCGGGCGAAATCACCGCTTTCATATGTTCCATCGAATGATCCGTCACCGTCGGACATTCCCGTGATCCGCCAGTTTCCGGAGTGTAGCTGCCCGGCATCGGGTGTGAGCGAGAAACCCGTTCCCAGAAAACCGTCAAAATCTTCTACATATCCATCCGAAGCGATTGATGCGGGCGGAATGGGCGCCGGCAGGACCTCTCCGCTCAGAGCGATCTCCAGGGCGTCGTAGTTATCGGTATGACCACCCCCGGTTACGGTAACTTCCCCTGTGTACACTCCCTCATCCTGGTTCGCTGCCAAACGGACATAGATCGCTTTCGGGGCTCCATCATAGCCTGCCAAATCAACCGATGACTGATACGGGCCTGTTGCAGACGCTGCAACTTCAAATCCGGATGAAGCCGCGGCGCTCACCGTTGTTCCGTCCAGATCGGATCCCGTTAACTCAAACGACTGAGGTGCCGATGGCCCCTCTCCTTCTTCGTAGCTGAAACCAGACAGTTGCAGCGGCGAAGCAAAAAGCTTTGGCAGTGACACTGCATCCTCATCAATTTGGACCGTTACATTATCGTAAAATGCGGTTTGATCCGAGGTGGATAATCCCTGCCAATAAGCGCCTGTAAAGCCGAGTTCATCGCTGGTATGGGTATCATTGATCACCGAACCAACAGAGACAAGCTCTCCGCCAAGCGGATCACTGAAGGAGGTGCCGTCCACCCTGCCAAACATTTGCCAGGAGTTGTCATCCGGATTATAAATAACTTTCACGGAAAAGTGATTGTCTCTCGGGTCATCGAGAGGAGCACCGGCAACGATCAAGCCCGTATTATCGCTTCCTATGCTCTGCAATCCACCCTCAAATGCGACCAGTCTGACGGGATCAGGCCTGCCGTTATTTCCCAGAACAACCGCATATCCCTTGCCTTCCGTTGCAACATTGCGGCTATCTGCGGCCAGGATAAATGCAGCGCCGTATCCGTTCGAACTGAATCCGGATGGATTGTCAGTGATCTGCCGCATATTGAACAACCACACGACCGCATCCGTATTTTGATCCAATGTGGCTTGGTATTCCGCGGAAAAGTCCTCACTTGCATCAACCGAAGCAAAAACCCAGCCATGGGCATTGGATGCATCAGACGCCGTATTGGTCAATTGAAGCTGGCCATCGTGAATTCTGCCGCCCCAGTCAGCTCCGGACCGGGTGATGAACCAACCGGTGCTTCCGATATTCCCGTTTGTTGTGTAAGCCAGTCCCTGACTGGTGGAGAAATCATCACTGAAAACCCTGACCTGGGCACTGGCACTGTTCGTTAAACCAGATGTCAGCAGAAGGGATACCAGTAATGCCGCAAACCATCCGAACTCGCTCTTGTAATTGTTTTTCATAATGTCAGGCTTTATGATTCAGGGATGAGATGCTGCGCAATAGTCCATATTGTAAATTAATCATCATATTGACAATAGCCAAATCGAAAGTGCCATATAATAGTGGAAACCGGCACCTGCGAACTTCTTCATGCATCCACCCACAAAGCCCAATAAAGGCCATTCTGCGCGGTCTAAATCAAAGCTTTCCATCTAAATCAAGGTGCAGCGCACCTGTGTCACCAACCCAGAGCTTCGCACATATTGAAATCAAGGGTCTCTCCGGCTCCGTTCCGGTAAAGCAGCGTGACCCGGATGTTATCCAGGCATTCTGCTCCGCGAAAACTCACACTGAACCCGTTTGTGCGGTCGGTTGATGTTGCCAGTCCCAGATCCCGGGATTGTGAGGCATATCTGACCTCCAGAATATCCTTGTTCAGGAAAGCCGACACATCGATCCAGAGCATGAAATCATAGATTTGCCGGCCCCTGGCATCCCGGATATCCGGAAGTTCCTCGGCGTGGGCATTCGGTTTCTGCACGGATGCGTATCGAAGTCGCTCCACCTCTTCGTTCAGTTCATCTATGGTTTTCATCCGGGTTTCCACTTCCGTCTCATGTTCCGATATGGTCGCATTGATGGCGTTGAGACGGGTGGCGTTATACGCTATGACGGAGATCACGGCCAGAAACACCATCAGCGATAGCAATGCCAGTCGCTTTGACGCCTTTTTGTAACTGTTCGGAGGCAGGGTTTGATTCATTTCTTCCTCAGGATATTGTCACCTGTCTGCTGCTGCATTTCCACATTATCACACATCGGAAACCGGTATTCGGCATCCGGACGGTCATGCTGGACAATGGTCAATATCACCTCCTCCAGGCATCCCCAGCCCAGGTAACTGACGGCAAATCCGTTGGATGCCAACCGGCCTTCGCGATCCCGCAACAGCTTGCTCGGATGGTCGAAGTGATAATTTATATACCTGATGCCGCTTTTGCGGTAGTGCGGAAGGTCCACCCATAGAATGATGTTATACAGCTGGCGTTCGTACTGATCCCTCTGCCCATCCAGTTGCACCGCTGCTGCCCTGGGTTGAATCAGATCCGTGATGGGACCGTGCCGGATGTGCTCGATTTCGGCGTCAAGCCTCACGATTTCAGCCTGCAATTCGGTGGATATTCCCTCTTTGACCGCGATTTCGCCCCTGAGGTCCTGCAATTTCATAATGCTGTAGCCTATGGAGAAAGCCACCATGGCGAAGCCGGTCAGCGTGAGTAACGTGGAAATTTTCTGATACATGTTTTTCGCCCGCGGTGATGGAATGGCATTACGGTTTGGTGTCGGGTGCGCTGGGTTGCATCAGATCAATAGCCCGGTTCCACATATGCAGCAAGCGGCCGGTCATGGAGGTGATGATGCCGCCCGAGCCAAACATGGTTGTTATGAAGGCGGCGTTGCTGATCGACTCCTGACCTCCGAACAGTGCCATTGCCACTGTCGTGAGGAGGATGACAAGGCACAGCAGGATGATCCCCATGTACACAAAGCGTTCAAACCGGAACATGTCGGTCAGGGTCCGAACGGCTTCCACCTTGTATTTAAGACTGTCGTCTGGCATGGTTATCACATTTACAAGCTACTAATTTTTAGCAATATAGCCACAAGTAGCAGTTTTGTCCAAAAAAAATAAAATGCAGGCGGACGTGCGTCTTGCTCAGGCAGCGCATACGAAATGACGGCGGACGGGTTGAACGGTATGCCAGGCAAGACCTTCCGGAAAATTTTCCTTATTTGACCAGCGCCATTTGCCGCGTCAGCACCTGCCCGCCGGCCCTGAGCTGATAAAAGTAAATGCCGCTGGCCAGGTGCGAAGCATCTACCGTAACCGTGTGCGTGCCCGCCTGCTGGTAGCGGCTGTCGATCACCGATTGCACTCTGGTTCCGGTCAAACTGTACATTTCGAGCGATACGATGGACGCTTCTGCAAGGTCGTAAGTTATCTGCGTTGACGGATTGAACGGGTTCGGGTAGTTCTGGTGCAGCGTCAACCGGGCGGGCAGTTCGGGGGCCGGCTCCCGGGGAGCGGACGTACTGGTGGTGATCACATTCAGCGACGCCTCCACTTCTCCGGTATCGTATTCCCCCGTCAACGGATCAATGCCGACCGAAATAGTGGCCAGCGGCAGACCGTTCTCATTCACAAAATCCACTTCCAGCGACTCCATCACAAAGAATCCAAAATCAATTTTACTGAGCCGGCTCACGCGCAGCACCTCGAATGTACCGTGAGGGGTGATGATCTCGCCCCAGCCGTCCACTGTAACTTCCTCAATGTAATCAAGGGTATTATCAAACCCGCCGAAGATCGACTGCTCCTCGTATTCCGACCCCCAGGCACTCTCGTATGTCACGGGAAATACGTACTTCACCTGGCCGGGACGGTCATAAATGAGCATTTCCATCTCATCCGGTACCAGAAAATCCGGCACCGCGGCCCCCAGAATCGTGTACGCCTCGTCTGTGATAATGCTGAATTCGTAGCTGGTAAAGGTCACTTCGACTTCCTCCCCATTGATGATTCCCTTGATGTTGGCCTCGCTGCGGCTGACATGCGTGGCCTGCTCGAAATGCTCGTCACCTTCGCCGGGAGTTCCTACTGCTGAAGAGAACGTTTCAATCCGGCCGTCCCCGGTCATCGTAACGTCCATTTCAAGATCCGTGAAATCCCATGTCTGGACGCCGCCTTTGATTTCCAGCAACTGCAGGATTTTCTCGACTTCAGAACTCGTTGCCGAGGTATTGGTAAATTCCGCGTTTAAAAAAAGCTCGATTGAGCTGCGCGTCAGTTGGATCTGGGCCGTCGCCACGGTTGTGAACATCAGTGCGGCAAGCAGCGCGTGGCTGAGTGAAGTGATTATTCTTCTCATTATTTGAAGTTTATTAGTGGTTTGGGGGGTGTTTATCACTGGAATCGGAGCGAGGCGGTGACTTGCGCGAAGGCGTTGTGGGTCAGCATGAAACAGCGCCGTGCAGACCGGTCACCGGCGTGTCCATGTCGGTCGGGAGCATCGTCCGGCCGGCGAAACGTACATCTGGCGTGCTGAAGGAAAGCGTCAGATCGCCATATAAGTACGGTAATCAATGAGTTCAAGGCAGATGCCCTGAGTCATAATATATTTTCTTAAAAGAATAAGGAATAAATCCTTACGTATAAGAATCTGCTAATGTACCATTTGCAATAGCAGCAATGCAAATTATTTTTTCCGATCTGATGAAGAGTACCAATTTGTGCTTATTGCAACAAAAAAAAATCATACTCGTAACGGTTTCATAATGGTGCACAACATCGCACAAGTGATTATATTCATTTGAATAAGTTCCATGGAATTGATTTACAGTGTTTTGCGAGCTTCTGCAATGCCTGACCAGACGAACATATTTACTGTAATATATTGCAGTGTAATGTTTTATCCAGATTTTCCTTCTCTGCTCAATCCGCGAGAAATGTAAACTCTAAACAGCATGGTGAACAATATGTCCAGGTATCTCATAGCTTTAACAGTTATACTTCTTGTGTTCGCCTGCAATGGCACCGGACATGATGACCGCACCCGCGAAGTGCAGGCTGGTCCATCCCAAAATGGCGGTCACACTTTCTCCGCCGGCGAACCGTCCCCGCACGCCGGCCTGACGCAGGATACCGAACCGGCCCATCCAGACTTGCATGCGCACAGTCCGGGAATGGCCGGGCATGACGATTCTGCCAATAATGTGACCTACATCACAGAATACGGACATATTGAATTCATTGTCGAGTCCATTGGAACCGTCGGCATCTTCCAGGGCGAGTCCGGGAGCCTTAACGGCAACATCGACTTCAACAGCAACACCCTGGAGTTCACCCTGAATTTGCGAACGCTGAAAACCGGCATTGCCATGCGCGACCGTGACATGTACCACACCCTGAATGTCGAACACTACCCCACCGCACGGTTTACCGGCACCTTCGAGCCTGCATATAACCCCGCTTCCTTCGAAAAACAGCCCGTAACCGCCACCGGCAAGTTTAACATGCACGGGGTGACGCAGGATCTGGTCGTGGAGGGTACGCTATTGAATCAGGGATCCCGTGTGATTCTGGAAGCCGGATGGATCATGAACATAACCGACTACGATATCATCCCGCCGGGTCTTTTCAAAGTAAAGATCGGCGAGGAACTGGAAGTACAGCTCGAAGCCGGACTGGCGCCCCGCTTTATCGCATCCTCTCCGTGAGGTAACGCATGCCTTGAACGGGCTGTACATTTAGCGTATTTTTACAGCGATTATTTCGCTGTTACCAATTACGCTATATTATTGATTCATGCGCATCGCCGTACTCTCGGATATCCACGCCAATCTTCCAGCCCTCGAGGCCTGTCTGGTGAAACTGGACAAGCTGGATTACGATCATGTGATAAGCCTCGGCGATCACGTGGGCTACGGACCGTATCCCAACGAAGTGATCGATATCATGCGGGATCTCAACATCCCGACCGTGCTGGGTAACCATGATGCCGCGGCGGTCGGACGCATCTCACTGCGGATGTTCCGAGAACCGAACCATTCGCTGCTGGCCTGGACCCGTGACAACCTGACGGACGAAAACCGCGACTACCTGCTCAATGCACCGCTTACCATACAGGGCGACAACTGGATTGCCGCCCATGCCTCGCCCATCAATCCCGAAGAGTGGGCATATCTGAACTCCGCCCCGCTCTGCCGCGAGGTGCTTGGAAAAATTGATCAGACCTTCTGCCTGATCGGACACACCCACATTCCGGGCGTCATTCCCGACAGGATCGGCGTGTTCAATGTCAAGCCGGGCCACCGTTATGTAATCAACCCCGGAAGCATCGGTCAGCCGCGCGACAGCAGCAGGCTCGCCTCATTCGGCATTCTGGATACCGAGGCGTGCACCTGGGACCATCATCAGGTCTCCTGGCCGCGAAATGAAACGCTGGACGGATACGAACGTCTTGACATCGACCTGGAAACCGGAGCGCAGCTGCTGTACATATAGCACATCATCCACTAGAACATCATCCATCCCGGCTCCATCCCGACTCCATCCCGACTCCATCCCGGCTCCATCCCAGCTCCATCCCAGCTCCATCCGCCTCCATACCCGCTTCTGCCCGGGTGCTAAAACCGGATGAACACCTTGAATCCCTTGCCCTTGTTGTCGTATGCAATGGTGCCGTTGAGCTGCTGCACCAGCCCTTGAATAATGGTATAGCCAAAGGATACCGGCCGTTCAAGCTTTTCAAGCTGCGCATCACTCATCCCATCGCCGTTATCGTTCACACACAGCTCAAACTGCCCGTTCTCGCGCTGGAACCGGACATGAATATTCCCATCGGCGCCATTGCGGAACCCGTGCTTCCAGGCATTGGTGACCAGCTCGTTGACCAGCAGCGCCAGCGGTATGGACGACCCCATATCCATGGTGATATCATCCGATTCGAGACTCGTGGTGACCTTTCTCCCGGGCTGCTCAAATGAGCGCGCCAGCAGATTCACCAGCCGCTGCAACAGATCGCGCATCTCCATTTCAGTGAAATTGTCCCCTTCATAGACCAGTTCATGTACCAGCGCCATCGCCCGCACCCGGCTTTCGGTCTCCAGCAGCAAACTCCGCGTCTCCTCCCCGCTGGCATAGCCGGACTGCAAATTGAGCAGACTCGATATGATCGCCATGTTGTTCTTCACCCGGTGATGGATTTCGGAGATCAGGATATTCTTTTCGCGCAGCGATCGTTTGAGCTGCTGCTGCATCATGCGGGTCTCGGTGATATTCCGTGCGATGCCTACCAGTCCGATAATCTGCCCGTCTTCCCGGCGCATCGGCGAGACTTTCGTCTGGAAGTGGACGATGCCGTCAGCCTGCCGGTCGTCCCACTCATACACAACATCACGACCGGTGAGGGCTTTGCGGAACTGCTCTTCCTGATACCGGCCCACCTCCTCACCATGAATTTCTATCACCGTCTTGCCCAGATAATCTTCGGATTTCCGGCCCAGAGGCTCCATCCATTTGCCGTACACACCGGTGTGAAACAGGCTGTTGTTGAGGGTGAAAATGATGTCGTCGCTGGAATGGATCAGCCTGCGAAACCGCTCTTCGCTCTCCACCAGCTTTTGCATATGCATGCGGCGCTCTTCGTGTGCCGTGAGCATCTTGCCGATAAGCAGCGTGACCGGCGGATAGATCCCCATCACCGTAATCGCGATGGTCTGCATCACATCCTTCACAAGCGCCGACGGCAACGTATAGATGAACACGGCCATCATGAAATGAACAATGACACCCAGCGAAAGCAACTGGAATGTGGTAATGCGCTCGTCGTGATTCTTCTTTTTGAACAGGTGAAAAACCCAGCCGATGATGAAGGCAAAAAGAATGGTGAGTATGCCCATGGTCATGCCGTCCCCGCCCATGTGAACCCGGTAGGCGCCGGCAATCATCATGCTGATGGCGCCTGCAAGCGGACCGAAAAAGACCGTGCCGAGGCTGACCACAACCGTACGGCCGTCAAAAATGATTCCTTCGGCATAGGTGAACGGGTACATCATGCCGACCAGGGCGATCAGCCCGAAAAGCAGTCCCTGGCTTACCTGACCACGCAATTCGTTCCGGTCGAGCCGGTCATCCAGCACGTTGGACAAAACGCTGAGAACTGCCAATAGCGAAAGATTGTAAATAATTTCCGATACAATCATGTCTTCATTCTACCTTCTTTAATACTTCGTAACATGCCGTAATTATCTGTAGATGGCCGGCAGTGTATCACCACTGAAGCCGTTACAGTCTTCAATATTTTTTTAAATGACTATCCGCAACTTATAACAATCAGAAGATATGTGCGTTATATGTGTATCTATTTGTACTCACTCACATTAAAACTGCACATATCATGAACTTTGATGGAATTTAATGAAC
>SLKA01000028.1 GCA_007134845.1 Balneolales bacterium | reverse complement strand
GGATTTCAGGATTTGGCGATGTATATACCACTCGTGTCGTCGTCAGAGCTGCGATAAGACCACCATCGGGGTGGAGGAGCATCTTTTCCGCTCCTGAATTGTCTTCGGTATCGTCAAAACGGCCGAAGGAGCAGGTGGCGGTCACCATGATGCTCGGACGGTTGCGGTTGGTCAGCCTTCCGATGTCATCAGAGGTGAACAGCCGCTGGTCGGTAAGGAACTGTTCGGCGCCGTGACCCGAGAAGTTGAAAATCAGGGTTCCGTCATTTATGCGGTCTACCATCGCCTGGGTGGCCTGCGGGACGCGAGGCCCGGCGCTGGTGTTTTCCACCGGATAGGAGATCTGGTAGATTTTTTCCAGTCGAACACCTGTAGCATCCTGGTCGATGACATCGGCCGTACCGTCGGCATTCAGGATGTGCAGGTCGCGGTCATTGCTGCTTCCTGCGGCATGATCGTCGGCGATAAAGGTAAACAGACTTCGCCAGTCACCGCGGTTTCGGGGGTCTTCATAGGCCTTGATCTTGTCCACCAGCAGGCGGGCCTCATCTTCAGACTGGATCGGAAGCCGGCCCACTCCAATATCCATCAGGTTGATCGGATTATTAGGAGTTGGACTGCGCGGCCAGAGCCCTTCATTTTCACCCATGAACACAAAAAAATCATCACTGCCGTAACTGTTAACACGATCAACGGATTCCTCACTCTGGTATGTGAACACATGATTGCGCATGACAGGGTTTCGGATCACCTCTTTGTAATCATAGTTGGTGCCGCCGAAAAGCAGCAGGTATTCGGGTTGATTCTGCTGCGCGGCGGCGCCGCGGTCGTAAAGGTGCTTGACATAGTCCCGCAAGGCGACGAAATCGGGCACCCCACCGTTAAACTCGTTAAAAATCTGCCTCTGAGTGACCACAACCGGGGTAAGCCCGTCCCGGTCGTGTCGATACTCGGCCAGACGCTGAGCCTCTTCCAGGAAATCCTCTGACGTGATGATCACATAGTCGGGATAGCCCGAAGGGTTGCGGATATCCTGGCCGGAAATGGCCTGACCGGCAGGCGGCCTTCGAAAGGAACTCTGGGCGATGAAACGGCGCTCTCGACCCGAGGAATGGATCACGGTATGGTTGTTTCCGGATTGCTGCACTTCCAGGCGGACCGGCTGCAGGGGATTGGTAATGTCAAGGACGATCGGGGTCTGTGTGAAGCCGCTTAGCCGGTAGCGGACCAGGCTTCCATCGCCATCTTCGGGCGGATGGAACAGCAGTCGGTTGTTTTGAGCCTGAAGAGCGCGGTCAGCGCGGATGCGTATCCAGTTCACCCAGCCGCGTGACGCGTTGGATGGATTCTGGAAGCTGGCGTTGATGGTGAGGATATTGTTATTGAGATTGAATCCGGTGAGGGTGTGGCGCACCTCGGCAACACGGGCCGAGAGTCCGGTGGCACGGGTCAGTGAATTGATCGCGTTGATCGTCAGGTCCGGATAGGCCGTGCTGTTGTTAACAGTGAAGCTGAATCGTGAACCTGATGTGGAACGGGCGGCCATGGATAGCCATATTTCGATATCGGATCCGCTCTGGAATCCGGCAAGGGTGTCGGTGAATATGGTTTGCGAAGGTGAACTCACCGGATCAAAGCCCTGTCCGAACCACTGGGTGCCCGATTTGATGCGCGATTCAGATTTTTCCCGATCCTGCTCGAGCCATCTGAAATCACGAAAATGGGTCACATCCCGTGCAGGTGATCCGGATGCAGAAGTTGTGGCAAGACGCTCCCCGCGCTCCTGCCCAATGGTCAGAAATACATAGTTCTGAGTGCTGAAAGGGTGCAGACGGTGCTCGAACCGGTTGAATGTATTGATGAAATAGGCGCGGTTAGGACCATTTGCGAAGAAAATGATCCGGTCCTGATCGTCAAAACTCCCATCGGATTCGCCCTCGACAATGACAGGGACTTGGGAAAGCTGCGGACGCGGATCACTGTTCTTGTGTGGCAGCTCGTAACCGGGAGTTGTCCAAATCTGGATATTCCTTGGATCGATATCCGATACACTGATGCCCAAATCCTCGAGATAGCCGGCATCGATGCGGTAAATATGATCATCGGGTATTGGAATCTTGTACCATTGCCCGGTGGCCAGCAGGGCAGGAATGGTTTCAGCGGTGTACGAAGCGGCAACTGCACCGTCATCCGTAATGGTCAAGGCGTCGCGACGCTGTTGCGGAAAGCCGGTATGCTCATAGACACGGATGCGCATGCGACGAATGACCTGAAACGTGGTGCTTTCCCTGTCGTTCTGACGTGCAATGTGGATCGTAAGCGGGACGACCATCTGTCCGCGGGTATAACCGGGCTGCCCGACCTGAATCACGGGAGTATCCCGGTCCCCTATGAGAAACTGTTCCGGATGTCTTACATAGTGCATGAGGCTGGAGTCAGCCTGAACGGGTATAATATCCTGTTGCATGACACGGTAACGCGCTTCGCCGTTGTGCCAGGGCACCATCAGGAAGTCCGGTGCGGTAATATTGAGGCGATCGTTGACCAGTTCATAGTCCGTGAACTCAGCAGTTTTGCTGACTACTCGCAGCTGCTGTGCGCCGGCAGACACCAATCCACAGAAAAGCAACAATAGTGCAGTAAAAGACGTTATGATTGATCTTCGTATTGCCATGTACAAATCGGTGTAAGGAAACACCAAAAAAAGGTTAAGGTATTGGGTTGCGAGATTTCTCTTAATCTCTTCCGGCTCACACTGCAAAGCGGATTGGTGTTCGCTTCCGGGGTTCGGTCAGCCGGGAAACCCGGGTTCAGTAACCATTAACACAATAGGCAATATCATTATTATTGAAAGGTTCCTGTCAAATTACATCCAAGCGCCGTTAAAGTCAATGAAGATTACGTGAATATAATATCATTGATCTGTATTATGACAATCTTTCCACCACCATGGCCGATGCGCCTCCTCCTCCGCTGCAAATACCGGCGCATCCCCAGTGTTTGTCCTGTCTGCGCAGGGCATGGATAAGCGTGACAAGTATGCGGGCTCCTGAGCAGCCGAGAGGATGACCGAGTCCGATCGCGCCGCCGTGAATGTTCACTTTTTCCAGATCCGTTTTCAACAGTTCTGCATTGACGAGGCTGACTACTGCGAAGTCCTCATTGATCTCCAGCAGGTCCATATCGTCAGTGGTTTTTCCGGCCCGTTCCAGAGCGCGTTGAATGGCTTTCGAAGCGGATGTGGTATACCATTCGGGAGCCTGGGCGGCACTGGAATGACTCACCAGCCTTGCAATGGGTGGAAGTCCAAGTTCTCCGGCCTTGCTTTCGCTCATGAGAAGCAGAGCGGCAGCTCCGTCGTTCAGGGCGGCAGCGTTGGCATTGGTCACCGTGCCATCTTTTTCGAATGCGGGTGGCAATGTGCGCAGCTTGTCAAAGTCTACCCGGTCCATTTCTTCATCCCGGTTGATCACATCAGCCCTGCCTTTCCGGTTTCTCACTTTGACCGTCACAATTTCCGGTTCGAAAGCTCCATGGTCGCGGGCGTTTATGGCACGCCGGCAGGACTCAATTGCGTATTCATCCTGCTGATCACGTGAAATACCGTATGTCCTGGCACAGAGCTCGGCGGCATTGCCCATGTAGAAATTCTTGAAAAAATCCCAGAGGCCATCCCGTATGATGCCGTCCAGCATTTTACCGTGACCGAGAGTGATACCGAAACGGGCATCACTTACATAATGAGGAACATTGCTCATGCTCTCCATGCCTCCGGCAACCATCACCCGGGTGTCGCCAGTCTGGATCTGCTGCATGGCGTACATCACGGCTTTCATGCCGGAAGCGCCCACTTTGTCCACAGTGCAGCATGGTGTGGTGTTTTTAAGGCCGGCCTTCAATGCCGCCTGCCTGCCAGGCGCCTGACCGATCCCGGCAGAAAGCACATTGCCCATGACCACTTCTTCGATGAGGTCGGGATTAAGGCCGTTGTTTTTGAAAAGGGCACCAATCGTTACAGCGCCCAAATCCGGTGCGGAGAGGGACCCAAGCGCACCGCCGAAGGCCCCGATAGGTGTTCGCACGGCATCAATGACAACGACCTGTTCCATATGATTGGGTTTGGGTGGTGACGGATTCCGGCGGCTTTCCCGGCCCTGTCCGGAAATTAAATATCGGATTCGTCGCGCCAGGAAACAAGACGCCAGTTGGCGTTTTCATCGGGCCGGGTAAGAACAAAACTGGCTGATCCGTCGCTGCGGAAAGGAGGCTCTGAGGGAGAGATGACAACGGTTAGATTAAAGCGCCGGATTATGAGCATCGATTCCGCTTCTGAATCATCCCGGGCATTCAGCGAGAATTCATCAATGATGTTATTCCATCTGAGTGAGATATCATAGCTCTGTGAAAACATGTTGTAGGTACTGTTCATCTCTTCTGATCTGCCCCACGTGATGTCCACATTTCGGTCGTCATCACGAAATGTAAATGTGAATTCCGGATGGATGAGCGGACCGTACAACGAGGTGTCACGCAATTCGTATGATTTTTGAAAACGTGTGTAAAACCCCTCGATGGTGGAGGGATCACCCAGCAGGTCGGCAATCGGATCGCCCTCCAGCTCACCCGGTGCAAAAGGATTGATACAGCCGGCTGCAAGAAACGGGAGCAGGAGGATGATCAGCCAATATGGGGTGTGTTTCTGGTCCATCTGCCGGTGGTGTGAAAAGAAATGTTCAGGCAAGTGTTATTGAAAGCGCCATTTTAATATCGGCTTTCAGGTCATCGATATCCTCGATGCCGACCGAGAGCCGGATCAGTGAGTCACGTAATCCGGTTGCTTCCCGCACCTTCTTCGGAATTGATGCGTGTGTCATGCTTGCGGGATGGCTTACAAGTGATTCCACGCCTCCCAGACTTTCGGCCAGTGTGAAAATCCGTGTATTGCTCATAAAACGTTCGGCCAGCTGCTTGTCGTCTTTTTTCAATGAAAAAGATA
Organism: Balneolales bacterium; assembly: GCA_007134845.1. Taxonomy (GTDB): domain Bacteria; phylum Bacteroidota; class Rhodothermia; order Balneolales; family Natronogracilivirgulaceae; genus SKNL01. The sequence continues at coordinate 14,524 of SLKA01000028.1, read as the reverse complement.
CCATGCCGCCGAAATCCTTCATTTGACGGGCGGCGATCCGGTGGCCCGGATGAGTGGGCAGGCCTGGAAAGCGAACATCACCGACATCAGGGTGACCGGTCAAATACTCGGCGAGCGTCCGCGCATTTTCACAGGAACGCTGAACTCGCAGTGCGAGTGTTTTGACGCCGCGAAGGGCAAGATAGCAGTCCATAGGACCGGGTACGGCTCCGGTGGTCTTGGTCTGGAATACAAGATTTTCATAAATGTCGTCATGGCTGGTGCAAACGGCACCACCGATAAGATCCGAGTGGCCGCCGATATACTTGGTTGTGGAATGGATTACGGCATCAGCGCCCAGCAGAAGCGGCTGTTGCAGTGCAGGTGAAGCAAATGTATTGTCGACAATAGTGACAGCCTTGTGACTGGCGGCTTCTTCTGCGAGTGCTGATATATCAACAATATTGAGCAGGGGATTGGTGGGTGTTTCGATCCAGAGCATTCGGGTATTCGGTGTGAAGGCATTTCGGACGCCGTCAAGCGAACTCATGTCCACAAAGCTGAACCGGATTCCATAGGGCTCAAAAACCTGGGTAAACAGGCGGTATGATCCCCCATATAGATCATTGGTAGCAATCACATGATCGCCCGGGCGCAGCATCTTCAGCAAGGCGTCCATTGCAGCGCAACCGGAAGCAAAGGCGCATGCGTGATGCGCTTCTTCGAGTCCGGCGAGCAGATTTTCAAGAGCTGTGCGTGTGGGATTTGTGACCCTTGCATATTCATGGCCTTTGTGCTGATTCGGGGCTTCCTGGGCGTATGTGGAAGTGAAGAAAACTGGCGGCATGACAGCGCCCGTAGTCTCCTCCGGCTTTTGTCCGGCATGGATTGTTTTGGTATTGAATTTCATCTGTTTACTTCCGGTTGGATTTATTTGTCAGATGGAGCATCCATGACAGAATTATCATCTCAGTGTGTGTGCAGTTTCCGGTATCAGCAATCATACTCATGCAATGATACTCATTATGCGTTATCAGGTCAAAGGCATTCTATTGTCAAAAAAATACCCGACTGCCACGAGGGCTGCCGGGTATTTCATTCAGACGGATGTTTCATTTATTATGCAGGAAGGTTCGGTTGCTGTATTTGCATCAGAGCTGTTCCTGCAAGCAGAATATGCCTGTGAGATCAGAGACCGGATTTTTCCTGTGCGCGTTCGGCTTCCTCGGTCATTCCCAGGTTGGTGTACACACGGAACAGAGAGCGCCAGTGCTCCAGGTTGTCCGGCTCCAGTTCTGCAGCTTTCTCGTAGTGAGGAATCGATTTCTGAAGATAATCCTTTGCCTGACGGTCAAACTGCTCGGCCTCATCCAGGTCTTCGGTCATGTTCCGCTTGTCCTGCATTAAAGCGCCGCGGTTCTGGTAAACGATGCCAAGTGTGGAATGGATATCGGGATTTTCCGGATCACTCTCTACGGCTAGAAGAAGTTCTTCCTTTGCAATATCGGAAAAACGGAAGGATTCGTTGATGAGCTCGTTGGCCTCTTGCTGCTTCTTTTCTATTTCATCCACCATGTTTTCGATCTCATCCTGATCCGCTCCCGGCTCACGGGCTTTTTGACGAACATCACGGCTCATGTCATAGATCTCGTCGTGGAGTTCACGGACCTGATCGTCAAGCTCTTGTACCATTTGGTAGACCTGGGTGGCGTAAACAAGTCGGTATTGCGGGTTTTCCGGATCACGCTCAATCAGCTCTTTGACAACATCAAGTGCTTCCTCGGTCTCACCTATGCGCAGGTAGGTGTTGGCAATTTCCTGAACGATTTCTATCTCATCCGGAAATTTATCCCTGGCTTCCAGCAGCAGCTCGATGGCCTCTTCATCGCGCTGATCTTCAATGAGGAAGAATGCAAGACGATAATAGTTGTACAGGTCGCCCATATCCATATCATAGATGATTTTGCGGGTGACAGCTTCTGCCTCTTCATTATTTCCGAGAGCAAAATTCACCTCTGCGAGGAGATTGAAGCTGAGGACACTGTCCGGATTGATCGTGGTGGCATTGATAAAATGATGCCGCGACAATAACAGTGAATCTTCAGGAGAGCTCAAGATATCATCACTCAATGGTCGAACACCCCTATTATGCTCATAGCCCCAGGTTTCAATGATGATGTCATTCAGGTTCTGTGCTTCGTTGCTGGTGACTTCCTGTGCTTCGTAACGCTCACGGGCTTCGAGCAGGTTCTCGCGGGCCAGTTCATAATCCTCCTTGCGCTGATCGGCCGGTTTTTCTGAGGCCATAGAAGCGTAAGCTACACCTTTGTAGTAATAGCCGTCACCACTCTCGGGATTGGCCTCGATGGCTGCATCGGCAGAACGTACCACTTCTTCGAAATCCTGCTGGACAAGTGCGAGGCGCGCCGACTCGATATTGGGATCGGCGGCACATGACCAGACCATAAAAAACATGGCTATGGCAATGAGCGATTGTGGAAAATAATTGTATTTCATCGGTTTATCTTTTTGAATTGTATGATGACCTGGGAGGCTTTTTTTATCAAGTAAGGGCGACATAGCTACCCTGAAAGCCTCTTTTTCATTAAAAGTGTTGTTTTACCTGAGATTCTTCATTATATAAAGTAAGGATAGAACATAGTTATAGCAATATACGAGAAAAAACATGCCGCAGTTGTTTAATGTACAATATTGACTATTGCACGGATACGCTGACTTTACGGGATTTTGCACTGAACTGTAACGAATAATCATGATTAATACATATGTTTAAAAAAACGGTATCAACCATTCATGCTCCCGCTGCCATAGGACCATACAATCAAGCAGTTAATTATGACCAGCTGGTTTTTTGCTCCGGGCAGATCGGTCTTCATCCCGAATCAGGTGAAATGATTGCCCCGGAAACAGATGAACAGATGAGACAGGTCATGAAAAATTTGGGTGAAGTACTGAAAGCTGCCGGGTCAGAGTGGGAAAAAGTACTTAAATGCACCATTTACCTGGCTGATATGGATGATTTTGCCACCGTGAATGAGATCTATGCGGAATATTTTCCGGTTGAACCGCCGGCAAGGGAGGCGGTGGCGGTAAAAACACTGCCTATAAATGCACGTGTGGAAGTCAGTTGTATTGCACACCGCTAAACGTTTTTTCGGCCGTATTACCGGCTCTGTCTGATAATTTGACTGTGATTTCATTCACCCGCTTTGGAACGAAGGCGGGATGATGATACCGGAGCAGCTTTTTTTCAGGATCATATTCTGCAATGCCGCGCTGGCCGTTTACATAAAATTCGGCGGAACGGTAGTCAATGCCAGACAGATCATCATCAACACTAACAGATACATAATGCCGGTCAACGTGCCCCCATCTGTCGATTTTTGGATTGGTAATCATGGGTGCAAGCGTATCGTAATCGATAGTGTAACGACCTCCGGAGAAAATGGTTCCGGAGATCCACTTTGCGTCAGGATCCATCCGTGAAGCGACATGCGACGAATTGCCGTTTACAGGATTAACCCGGTACAGTCCGATGCCGGGACGGTTCTGCAGCTCATCATCAAGATGTATCCTGACCGTTGCCGGCCGTTGGAACGGTTCAATATCAGGAAAAAGGATGAATTCGGGATAGGTTCCGGTAATGCCAATACTTACCGGTTCAAAAAACGCGTTCAGCGGAAAATTCACGGAGATCCGCATGTCTTCGTGGTAGACGGTTACCGGCTGATCCGGCCGGATACGATGCAGAATCCAGGTATGGTTTCCCTGTCGAAGCTCCTTTCGGTCAGCCAGATCCAGAGGCAGTCCCACCGAAGAAGAGGATAACATGCGCATTTCGTCGCGGAATGAACCAAGCGGACGCAGAAATAGTTCACCCGTACCGTTGACGGCATTCTCCGGATCCGAACGCACCCAGTTTTTGTGCCAGATAACAGCTGTGGGGGGGTGGCCGGGATTGTTACGGGAATCGGGCGAGACCCGAACCCTGCTGTCGGCATAGCTCATGGGGAAGAAAATGGACTCGGTGATTCCGGCATCATCCGGTTCAGTGACATTAAGACTCGCATGCGCCTGCGATCGATTTCCGAAAAAATCGGATGCAATAATCCGTACCGAATACTCACCGGGCGGAAGGTCCAGCCGGCCCGTTTGCCCCGCGTTCAGATAAAAGGGCAGTGAGTTGCCATTACGCACATAGAGTCTCTGGTACCCTCTTCTTTCATTGCGAAGGATGGGATAAACACGATCCAGAAACATCTGGCGTGACTCACTGTACGCAAAGCTGTCGGCTCGAGAGTGGAAATAGAGCTCGTCGTTGACGAACATTTTCAACTCGTAAACGGCGTGGACATTGTTGGTGGCGTTGGCACGGTCAAAGACGTTGACAGCCAGCCCGATTTCACCCTGAACATCCAGTGACCCAAAATGGTACACCCCGCCGCGCAGAGCCGGCCTGCTTCGATAGATGCGGGGGGAGCCGTTAACCAGGCTGTTGGCTGAAAGCGGCTCGACCGCAATACCGGAAAACTGCGGCGGAATGGTGTCATCGATGCGCATGCCGGCCAGCAGCGGGTTGAACGGACGTCCATCCGGTGTGCGCAGTTCAAAATGCAGATGAGGCGGACCCACCCCGGTTGAGCCGGTCCATCCAATTTGCTGGCCGCGTTGAAACCGGATGTCGAACTCCTCCATATTCCGGTTAAAATCGAATGAATAATCCATGAGCCGAAGTGAATCGACGACAGCCCGGATTCGCGGGTGAAAATCCTTGAGATGAGCGTAGAGAGAGATGGACCCGTCATCATGAAGAAGGTAGATGACGTTGCCATAACCGACCGGACCTACACCGATCCTTTGAACGATGCCGTCACGACTTGCAAAGACAGCATACCCCTCGTGTCCCCATGTTCCGATATCCATTGCCGCATGAAAATGGGCGGCACGGGTTTCTCCGAATGATGATGACATGTAGCGGCTGGCATTGGTGGGCCAGAGGTAGGTGACATCATCGTCCAGGAAAGCAGACCGGGATTGCGACGAAACTTCTGTGATCGGAAAACCGGAACAGAAAAAAGCAATCAGCATGCAGGCTGCAGTGATGAATAAATGATACCGTTTGAATTCAGTGAGGGTCATTGCATGCAAAATTTCAAATAATTCCTTTCACCCGGACATTGAAAGTTACCTCACCGGACATCAGTTCAGCCCGGATAAGATCACCGTCTCTGAGGAGGCCGACGCCTTTGGGTGTCCCTGTGAAAAGCAGATCGCCGGGCTGCAGGGTCACGTAACGTGAAAGAAAGGCAATTTGTTCAGCCACCGGGAAAACCATAAGCGATGTATCACCGGTCTGTCGTTTTTCGCCGTTCAGGCTCATTGTAAACGTGAGTTTCTGCGGATCTTCAACGGATCCGGCAGGAATAAAGGAACTGACCTGAGTAAATGTGTCCATCCCTTTTGCCAGGAACCAGGGATGTGATGCCTTTTTCAGTTCATGTTGGATATCCCGGGCAGTCACATCGATCCCGAGTCCGTATCCGGCAACATGGTTCAGGGCATCACCGGATTGAATGTTTTTTCCCTTCGTTCCGATTGCTACAACCAGTTCAGTTTCATAATGAGGTTCCCTGATAAAAGAAGGGAGCAGGATGATACCGTCAAAGGAGAGGCTGGACAGCGGCTTGATGAAAAGGACAGGTCGGTCAGGCACCGGATTATTCAACTCTTTGGCATGTGCTTCAAAATTTCTTCCGATACAGTAGATATTTCGGGTATACAGGCCGGGAAGACCGGGAAGATCGGGAAGGCCAGAAAAGGTAGAGGATGTCATGAATGCAGCATTTACAAGGGTTTGACAGGAATACTCTCGACGGATAAAAATACATGCTTCAGAGTAAAAAAAAAGCCCTGATGTCAGAAACGCATCAGAGCTTTCAAAGAGTATGCAAATGGTGGATCAGTTGGCTTCCACAGAAACCGTTTTTCGGTCCTTTCGACCTTTCCGGAATGTTACGATGCCATCCGCTGTAGCGAAGAGGGTATCGTCTTTACCGATGCCGACATTGGTTCCTGGATGAAACTTGGTACCGCGCTGGCGAATGATGATGTTCCCTGAACGCACCATTTCACCCCCGAATCGTTTTACGCCAAGGCGTTTTGATTCTGAGTCACGACCGTTTTTCGTTGATCCGCCACCTTTTTTATGTGCCATGATACCGTGGGATTAAGCGGTTATTTTTTCAATGAGTATCCGGGTCAGGTGACGACGATGTCCGCGTCTGACCTGATATCCTTTGCGACGTTTTTTCTTGAATACGATGATTTTGTCGCCCTTGACCTGGTCAACGACTTTTGCATCAACTTTGGCATTATCGAGAGCGGGCGAGCCGACCTGAACGGTTCCGTTGCCGTCGGATGTAAGCAGGACTTTGTCAAATGATATTTTCGAATCATTTTCGGCCTTCTGCTTGTCGACGTAGATGACATCGTTTTCGGCTACCTTGTATTGATGCCCACTTATTTCAACAATCGCGTACATGTTTTGCTTGTTTTGGAATGTGATAAAATCTGTTTTTCCTCAAGAAAACAAATATAATGGTTTGTTTGGAATTTTAAAAGCAAAAATAGCGGGAACATGTCCGGTGATTCTTTGATTTGAAATGTGGAGCAAGTGATGTAATTTTTAATCACGAAGGCAATGTCATGCTGAGCCATTCATTCGCTCAAAACATATGCGTTCATATTACGAATTCCAAGATTTAAATCCATGTCAACCATGCCGGACTCCAGGGAACAACATACGGCCAGTACACTTCCCGATTTGCACCTACAGGCTTTTTTTATCAAAAACAGAAAACGATTGCAGCACGATGGTGGAAGGGCCTGGATACTGGACGGACAGCTTCATGAAGCGGTGAATGATGCCAATTACCGGATTGAGCGTGGTGTGCCGCTATCGGAGCGGTTGAAAAATACCGGTAAGGATGTCATTGAGCGCCGCGTGGGTGCGCTTATTGCCAAAACAAACTCTCATCGCAAGCTGTAGCTTCAACCACAAACTACAGCACAGATCAGTTTCGGGTCTTGCCGCGTTCGTGTTTATAGATTCCTGAGCGGTTTACGTGACCGACGTATTTACCCAGGACACGCACTTCCTCAAAGACATCCGGTTCAATAATAATATCCTCATACTCTTTGTTCGCAGGTTTCAACTGAAGACCGTTTTTGTCATAAAAAATCTGCTTGAGTGATGTCTCACCATTGTAGAGTACGGCGCCGATATCACCGTTTTTGATGTCATCATCAATGAGAAGAACAAAATCGCCGTCCCTGATATCAGCGTCTTTCATGCTTGATCCGGAAACGCGAAGAGCGTAGATCCGGTCAATGTTGGGGAAGAGGTATTCCAGCGTGATGGCTCCAAGATTTGCTTCCACTGCCTCCTGGAGCGATCCGGCAGCAATGAGCCCGCGGACCGGTATGCTTGCAGGTACCGGTTCCCTTTCAGGATTGTGATCCTGCGCAAGATCGTATTCATCGTCATCCGACTTGACCAGATAACCTTTTTTTAGCAGCGCCTGCAGGTTTTGCGTGACGCTGTTGGGTGATCTGAAACCGAATGTATCGGCAATCTCACGATATGTAGGCCAGATTCCATGCTCCTTTTTGTAGGAGACAATGTAGTCGAAAAACTGTTTCTGTTTGCGGGTCAGCTGGTTATTGTCCATCGGATTGCGCGTAGTATGTAAGGAATATGTGCGAAGTATACTACAAAAAACATCCTGTTGCAAGCTTTTTTCATGCGGTGATTCAATTCTTCAGTATGGCCACAAGCACAAGGATGATGCGTCTGCGCAGGGAATGGAATGGCAATCTAATGCTTATCGGGTTTGGCACCCTTCAGGCGCCGCGGATTCACCGAAAATACGGCGCTTTCCACATGGCGGACGATGTTGGATGCGGTGCTTCCCAGCCGGAGATATTCCAGACCGGTTCGCCCGATGGTAGCCATCACAATGAGATTATACTTCCCTGATTCAGCAAGTTTCGTAATTTTCTCGTGAATGGATCTTTGAGTGGATACCACTTCCGCGTTCACCTGGTCAGGCATGTCATTGAAGCGTTCGTCAACAAGTTCCCGCATCTGTTTTTTTCTGGTATCGGTGGCTGCCTGAATTTGTGGTATGCTTCCGAACTGCTCGAAACTGATAACGTGTACGATATCCAGCTGTGCTCCGGATGCGGCTGCAATGCTCTTTGCAAACGGAACTGCTTTGAGGGAGTAGTCGGAGAAATCGGTGGTTAGCAGGATTTTTTTCAGTGGCTTGATTTTTGAGGCTGCCTCAACCACAAGAACAGGAACAGGTGCAAAACGGATCACTTTTTCTGCAACAGATCCCATGATGAGCCGGGTAAACCCGGTCCGGCCGTGGGTGGTCATCACCACAAGATCGAAATTTTGTGCGGCATCGATAATAGCCTCTGCCGGATTGCCGATACGGACCAGTCCTTCATTCAAAAACCTGGAATCTACATGTTCGGCTGCAACTTTATTGAGTTTGGCGGCGAGTTTTTCCTCCAGATTCTGTTGGTCGGCAGTCATGTCCTCACCGGATGGAACATCCTGCATCTCCAAATCGCTGACAGAGATAAAGGAATGAAAGGGGGTGATTGCGCCGTCAAATAATTCAGCAAAAACCTCAGCGGCTTCAAAAGCTTTAAGGCTTAGCTTTGAAAAATCCAGGGGTACAAGAATATTCACGTTCTTCATGCTTGTCGTAGATTAATGAGTTCGTAAGATTCGTTTGATGTCAGCTGCCAGGTAATATGATCGGCTTTTCAGTGATTTCGAAGTTATGAATCAGTGCTCTGTTACCGGTTTCACACTCAGCACGGCAGTTTTTACATGTCTCAGGACGCTGGATGAGGTACTGCCGAGCATCATGAAATCCAGTCCTGTACGGCCGATGGTTGACATGACCACAAGGTTGTAGGGCCTGGACTTGGTGAGTCTGGCTATTTCCTCGTGAATGGCTTTTTCTGAAAAAATCACTTCGGTTTGAACCTGATCTTTCAGATCACCGAGGTACTTTTCAGCGAGCTCTTTAAGTCTGGTTTTACGGTCCTCGCTGTCGTGCTGGGCCTGGGCCAGTGTATCGAACTGCTCAAAACTCACGATGTGCACCAGATCGATGGTGGCACCGGTAGCCTCCGCAAATTCGGCAGCGGGTTCAAACGCGTAAATGGAATTATCGGAGAAATCGGTGGTGAGAAGAATGCGTCGGAGAGGCATCAACCGGCTTTCCTCTTCAAGGATTAGCACAGGGGTATGAGATGTGCGCAGCACTTTTTCACAGATGGAGCCGAGGATCAGCCTTGAAAAGCCGGTGCGGCCGTGACTGCTCATCACGATCATGTCAAAATCCCTTCCTGCATCTACAATGGCTCGCGCTGCATTGCCGATTTTCACCATGGGTTCTGCACGGTACTCTTCATCCACAAATTTCATGGAAAGTTTTTCCAGTCGTTCAAAAAGAGATTTTTCAAGAGTGCGCAGGTCAGCTTCCGGACTCGTCTCACCCATATAGTAGAATCCGTCCAGTTCATTAACCTGCATGTACGCATGGAATGGCGTTACGGTTCCCTTGAACAGCTTGGCGAGGGCAACCGCATTGGGAAAGGCCAGCATGCTGAGTTCGGAAAAATCGGTTGGTACGAGAATCCGGAGTTGTTTCATAAGGCATTCCTGGTAAGGTCAATGAATATCATCAAGGTAGCTAATCCCTGAATATCTGACAAGGTATTAGGCTCATATCATCTGCATTTCAGTCAGAAATTCATGCCGAAGCGAAATTCAAAAAGCAGGGCATTATCACTGCTTCCCATCAGTATTGTTTCGATCGGACCCAGCAAGGTATTCCAGCTGACAGCCGTTGCCCATCCCCATTTCAAGGGGGTGTCTAACAGGTCGTGGTTTATGCGGGAATAGACATTGCCGACATTCACGGAAGGCGTCAGAAAAAACTTGCCGTAGAAGCGGTACTGTGCAGCAAGTCTCGTTGAGATGATGTTATTGCCGGCGAGAGCGTCTTTTCGATAGCCGGAGAAGCTCTGGTAACCTCCGGCATAGTAACGGTAATGCAATGGCAAATCGCCACCGAAGCTGTAACCGCCCCGCAGGGTCTGGATGATGGTAAGCCTCCCCGATGCAGGATAATGGCCATTCCATGTTCCGTGAATTCTGCCGAAAGTCTCCTCGTTTGGGATAAAATCGGGCGCCAGTTCCGCCCGGATCAGCAACTGATGTCCGCTGGTGGGAAGATCTGATCGGTCCAGGTTGTCGAATTCCAGTTCTCCGACCAGTAAATTCAGGCTGGTCCAGTCGATAGGGACATCGATGAAACCGATGCTTTCTGTGAGGTTGAAGCGTTCGAAGCGATAGCCGATTCCGGCTCTGAGCACCGAGGCGTAGAGCGGTCCGATCAGCCCTTCGCCGTAGAGAATGTCGGTCCTGACCCCCGCCTCCCGTCTGTTGTTCCGGTAGATATCCAGCTCCCGCTCGCGGAGCCCTGCTGCACCCTGGAATGAGAGCCTGGGTTCGATACCAACGTAGTTGAAGTACTTGATTTCTGCCATGAGTTCGTAACCGACGCGGATGTTCAGCCGGGCCGTGGAGGCAGGGAAGATAAGGTTACGGAAAGTAGCATTGAACAGCAGCGAAGTCCCGAGCATGCTGTTGTGATAGATACCGGTCTGGATGATGCTGGCCGTTTGCTCTTCGACATAGATAATAAGGTCCGCCTCGTCCAGGTCGTCGTTCCATATAAGGCGGTAGCTAACACGATTGAAGCGATGCATCCCGACCAACCGCATCAAACCATTGGTAAGCATGTCGTAGTGTATGGTCGTATTTTCACTGATCTGGAGCTTTGACAGGATGTGATCTTCGGGAACGGTTTCCAGACCATCAATGGAGACGGAGCGAATTCGGAAGGATTCAAGCGACTCGAATGCAGGGATTACCCTCTGACTTCCGGTCGAGCGAAGGGAATGGAGTGAATCAGCCAGGGCCTGTATCTCATCGATGCGGGCCCTGGCGGCCTGCTCGCCGGCATGGATGATCTCTTCCACTTCCCCGAAGCTGAGGGTGGTGTACCGGCTTAGGTCGGGCTGAATGTTGAAATCAGCATTATCACGCTGAATGCGCATGGAAGAGCGCATTCCTATAGATATCGTCTGGGTGAGGATATCCGGAAGGTTGAGCAGCTCATCGGCCGGCTTAAGGTCAGGGCTTGAGTTGATGGCGATCACGAAATCGGCACCAATGTCAAAAGCTTCCTGGACCGGCATGTTGTTTACAATACCTCCATCCACAAGATATTTCCCGTCGACCCATACCGGATCAAAAATGGATGGTATGGACATGCTTGCGCGTAAGGCGTCTGGAAGAAATCCTTGATCGAGAATGACCTGTTCACCTGTTTCGAGGTCGGTGGCAATGCACAGGAAAGGCCGTGGCAGCTGAAGGAAGTCATCCAGATCATGATAGGGCCAGGTAAGGCGTGCAAGCATGTTGAAGATATGATTTCCCGAAACGAGACCGGTTGGAAATTTGACCTGCGTTCCTTCTACAGGAAATGAGATATTGAAAAGGCCGTCATACTGTTTTTCATCCATCGGCAGGTGCTCGCGCCGGATGCGTTCTTCAAATAGCTCGCGCCATTCTGCCTGGAGAACAACCTGCTCCATCTGCTCCGGGGTATAGCCCATCGCATAAAGAGCGCCGACTATGGAACCCATGCTGGTGCCGGTGACAAGGTCAACGGGGATGCCGGCTTCCTCAAAAACTTTGAGTACGCCGATGTGGGCGAGTCCGGCCGCACCGCCGCCACTGAGCGTAAGTCCGACAACGAAGTCTTGCTCGAACACGGGTTTCCGGTCGCGATCTGTGCCTGAATTGGCAGTTGGATCTGCTCCTGATGCTGTTTTTGAAAATACAGAACTCAATCCCACGGCCAGCAACAGGCAAAGCGCGAATAGCCGAAGCAACAGGCTTAAAGGCAGCAGCCTTGTCATGGTCATCCTTGGTTCCTGAAATGGTATTGGAGTGCCCGGGTATCCCGATTTGCGCTCCAGTACCGGGATCCCGGATTTATTTTTTATGTTACTGTCTGAACCGGTTTTTGCCGTTTCATTTTACGGTCCAGGTTTCCTCTCCGGTGAGAAGGTCCTCCAGCTTGCCTTCCCCATAGCGCTCCAGGGAAGCGGATATCTGATCCTGAACAAGCTGTTCGTAGCTCGGACGATCTTCAGCGTAGAAGACGCCGAACGGCCTGGGCAGTTTCCCCTCTTTTGTGTTGTCGTCGAACAGGGTGGATAAAAGCCAGGCTTTATTACGGTCTTTTTCATCATGAATCCAGAGGTCGTCTTTCGACCATTTTCCGGTTTTCAGGTCCACAATTTCCGCTCGGTATCCGTCCAGGCGGATGCCAAAGGCCTCATCTTTTCCAAAAAGCATGGGCTGCCCGTCCTCCAGATAGAGGCTGGTTGAATCCCGCATCGATTTGTCGGTGTAGGGACCGAATGCATTGTCATTGAATACAATGCAGTTCTGGTAGATTTCCAGTAACGATGTTCCCTTGTGCTGCCATGTGCGTTCCAGAAGGCTTTGCAGATGTTTCGGATCGCGGTCCATTGCTCGTGCGATGAAGGATCCGTTGGCGCCCAATGCAAGTGAAAGCGGATTGAATGGTTTGTCCACTGAGCCTGTAGGGGATGTCTTGGTTACCTTTCCCTGTGGTGAAGTCGGTGAATACTGACCCTTGGTGAGGCCGTAGATCTCGTTGTTGAACAGCAGCACATTGATGTCCAGGTTCCGGCGCAGAAGGTGGATGATGTGATTGCCGCCAATGGACAGGGCATCACCGTCGCCGGTCACCACCCAGACACTCAGGTCGGGACGGGACACTTTAAGCCCGGTAGCAATGGCCGGAGCGCGTCCATGGATGCCGTGAATGCCGAATGTGTTCATGTAGTAAGGGAAACGGGAGGAGCATCCGATTCCGGCTACAAATACAATATTTTCAGGATCCACTCCCATCTTGGGCATCAGGGTCTGCACCTGCTTGAGTATGGTGTAATCACCGCACCCCGGGCACCAGCGCACTTCCTGATCCGATGCAAAATCCTTGGCCTGCAGGTCCCCGTTGCTTCTGGATCTGTTAACAGTTTTTTGTGTACTCATAATAAGATCTGATAAGTCGTTTGGTCGATAAATGTATATGATGATGTGAGGCTTAATGCATTCACAGTCAGGCCTGGCACATTTCGGAAATTTTGGCTTTGAGTTCGGTTACAGTGAAAGGTGTACCCCGGACCCGGTTGAAGTTTTCGATGGGAAGCAGGTACTTGTCGCGGAGTATCCGGGAGAGCTGACCGCGGTTGAGTTCCGGAACAAGGATCTTGTCAAAACCGCCGAGAATCTTGCCGAGATTTTTCGGGAAAGGGTTGAGATAGCGCAGATGAATGAAAGAGACATCCAATCCATCCTCGCGGGCATCGGAGACGGCAGACTTTATGGAGCCGTATGTGGATCCCCATCCGACAACCAGCAGTTTCCCGTTATCATTGCCTTCATCAATCTTCTGATCGGGGAGGAAGTTGGCAATGAGGTCGCGTTTCTTCTCCCGCATCTCGGTCATCAGTTGATGATTGTCCGGGTCATAGGAGATGTTTCCGGTCTCATGCTCTTTTTCAAGTCCGCCGATGCGGTGTGCCAGTCCTCTGGATCCTGGGATCGCCCAGGGTCGAACCAAGTTTTCATCGCGTTTGTATGGCAGAAAAGGAGTGTCGTCCTGACCGTTTTCCTTTGGTTTTTCGTACCGCGGATCGATGGGTTTGAGATCAGAAGCTTTGGGAAGCTTCCAGGGTTCGGCACCGTTGGCGATGTAGCCGTCGGTCAGCAGCATCACCGGAATCATATGTTCGACCGCAATGCGGCAGGCTTCGTATGTGACCTCGAAGCAGTCTGCCGGCGACGAGGCAGAGATAATGGCAACCGGAGCTTCACCGGCACGGCCATAAAAGGCTTGCAGGAGATCGGACTGCTCTGTTTTCGTTGGGAGACCGGTTGATGGGCCGGCCCGTTGCACGTTGACGATAACCAAAGGAAGTTCCAGCATGGTGGCCAGGCCAATGGCTTCGCTTTTCAGCGCAATGCCGGGTCCCGAACTGGTGGTGATGCCAAGACTGCCGCCAAAAGAAGCGCCAATGGCAGAGCCGATGGCTGCGATTTCATCTTCGGCCTGGAATGTGGTGACGCCGAAGTGTTTCAGGCTGGACAGGCCCTGAAGGATTTCAGAAGCCGGGGTAATGGGGTAGGAGCCCAGGAACACCGGAAGTTTGGATTTTTTTGCAACAGCGGCAATGCCAAGTACAATGGCGTCGTTGCCCGTAATATTGCGGTAAGTTCCCTTCTCGATCGGGGCTGCATCCACGCTGTAGCGCTCGCTGAAAATTTCGG
>SLKA01000124.1 GCA_007134845.1 Balneolales bacterium | reverse complement strand
TGTCGGAAAGCGCGCAGGTACGGCTGGCCGTCTTTGATGTGCTCGGCCGGCACATCACCACCCTGGTAAACGAAACGCGCCGGGCCGGCATTCATCAGGTTAATTTTGATGCGAGCCATCTTTCCAGCGGGATTTATATGTACCGGCTGGAGGCGGGCAACCACGTTGACACGCAGCAGATGACGCTGCTTAATTAAAGCGAAATGGATCAACCCTTCTTACATATTAAAGTGATCATTGAAAATCCGGGAAAACTGGTTATTGCGATGTCGGTATTTAATGGACTCTTATAGGGACAAAAAAATGAAAGTCAAAAGAAGTAAACTACTATCGACTAAAGTCGATAGCTTTGTGATGTAGACAAATGTCTACTTGTCTTCGATTTTAAATTCTCCGTCTTTATCTTCAACATTTTGCTCCTCGATATACTTCATAATCACTTCGTCGGTCACGTTGCCCGAGCTGGCAGCAAAATAGCCTCTGGCCCACAAATGACGACCCCAAAACTTTCGTTGCAAGGTTTTGAACTCCATGAGCATTTTGTGCGAGGTTTTTCCTTTGATTTTTTGCATCACTTTGCTTACCGAGTGATGAGACGGTACCGAAACCAGAAGATGGATATGATCTTTGGAAACATGACCACTGATGATTTCGATATCCATGGTCTTGCACTGCTCGCGAACCAATTCCCGAACTCGTTCGGCTACTTCGCCTTGCAAAACCGGCTTGCGGTATTTGGTGATCCATACCAAGTGATATTTTATATCGTAAACGCTATGAGATGTTTTGCGGTAATTTTCCATAATACCGCAAGCATACTAAAGTCTTCGCCTAAAGGCGAGGGATTTTCTCCCATTCCCCGGATGGGACATTAATAACCATTCTCTTTCCGGTTGAATCAGCATGATCTGCAGCATCAATTGTCGCTTTGTAAAATGCATGAACACCTGTGGAATCGTCCTTTGTTCCACCAGCGACTTTCATAACAAGAACCTGTGCACCGCCGGCCACTCCGGCTATGCCTTTATTATTGTTGGTTTCCGCGGCTGCTATACCGGTAACCTCTGTGCCATGTCCGTCTGATGCATCAGTTACATTTGTGTTATCATCAATATAATTGTACCCGATCAGGATACGATCCGGGTCAATCAAATCTTCATGCTCCAAGTTGGAGTTCGTCGAATCGTAATCAATGCCTTTATCCAATATCGCAATCACCACCGATGTGTCACCCCTGGTAATGTCCCAGGCCGGAACCACGTTGATGTCGGCGCCGGGTGTGCCGTTTTCCTGGCCGGTATTCTTCAGCGCCCACTGTTTGTCAAAATGAGTGTCGTTGGGAATGCTCCCGGCCTGGCCTATCACATTGAGCGTTACCGCCTGAATGGAAGGGTGCTTTCGGAGCTTTTCCTGCAGCTCCACGACATCCCTGCCTTCGGGAAACTCCAGAAACGCCCAGCCGATATCGTCAAAGTCGTACCGGAATGAGGCGTCGTAGGCGCCTAACAGCTCCCGGGTTTGCGCCCGGGAGGCGCCCGGGGCAATTTTTATGGCAAGCTCCCGGTCGACAATGGGAATCTCCACCTCATTCATCGTGACCGTCCGGATATCCTTGCCGCGAATCTGTCCCTAGGCGAAGACGGCACTTCCGAGCGCCCAAAACGCCAGATGCAACAGTACTATGACTGCTATGCCACGGGGGGGCTTTGTAATAAAACTGCTTCGTATCTGTTTTTTTCATATCGCTGCCTCCTGGATTTATGGTTATTTCACCGCCGCAGAAAGTTACAGGATCCCGGCTCACTTGATCTCCTGCAGCAACTCTACGCGAACGGGTGTTGCGTGATCGTGCTGCCACGTGTTTAAAAGAACCACCTGCCGGGTAAGGCCGCCGTTTGCAACTTCAAACAGCCCTACGCAGGAACGTATATACTATTTGATGCAAATACAACGCATGATTCGTGACAGTATCCTTAATAATGGCTATGAAATACAAAGAGTTGGAGGCGGCCTATTTAACCAGCATCATGGTCCGTGTTTGCACAAACTCACCGGCTCTGAGCCGATACATATAGGACCCGCTTGCCACATCAGAAGCATCCCAGCTGATTTGGTACGTACCGGGATTTTGTGTTTCACTGACCAGTACAGCGACGCGCCGACCCAGAATATCGAAGATTTCCAGGCTCACATCAGCGTGTTCCGGCAAATCGTAGGATATGGTGGTCACCGGGTTGAACGGATTGGGGTAGTTTTGATGCAGCCGCACCCGGTCCGGCTGATGCGCTATCACCTCTTCGGCAGAGATGTCCAACTTTCCTAATCCTTTGATGCGGATCTCCAGTACAGAATCTTCATTTTGTGCATCGTGCACTACCAGTATCAATTCTGTATAATCACGAACAGCCTTTGGAACAAAGCCGACCACAACCGAATGTGTACTATCCGGTTCCAGATCATAGGTACCCTCGCCTTCAATAATTGAGAATACCATTGCATAGTCTTCTGTTGGAACAGGCAGTGCGACTTCAGCGTGCATTTGTATATTGCCCTTGTTTACAATCCTGAACTCATGGATCACCGTATCTCCGATTGCCACTTCTCCGAAGTCATATTCACGCTCTGATACCGTAATAATGGCAGCCTCGGGGACTTCCACTGAATCGGCAGCTTTCTGCCAGCGGAGCGCCGGATATCCTTCGGTCAGCTGCCAGACCTGCTCAAAATCGAACTCATGCATGTAGATCCCTGCGTTCTGGCCGGTCATCTGTTCGGTCGACAAGCCGGTGGCCCCTTCGGGATTACCCGCACCGATGCTTTCGAGCTGTCCGGTTGCCAGCGTATCCCAGTAACTTGCCCGAATAGGAAATATAGAAGAGTAGCTCCCTGCCAACCCGCCTGTGTACTTATCACCTGTAATTCTTCCTATTGCATACGTCTCCCGAATCTGGCCTGAGCCTACACCTGCTATCCCACCAACAAATTCCTGACCGGTCACCGGTCCGGTTGCATAAGATTTGAAGACCCGGTCACTATTGAATCCAACCAGTCCGCCTATCGCACGGATCCCGGTCGCTTCTGCCGCTGACCAGGAAGCATACACGATTCCTGTGTATTCACTTCGCACACCGTTGAGACCAATAAGTCCACCAACCGACCTCATTCCGGACACTTCACCATGCGCATGGCATTTTCGCACCTGCCCTTCGCTCCATCCAACCAAACCTCCCACATTCTCTTCTCCTCGAACTTCAATCCTGACAGATGAATCATAGACAAGATTCCTGATGCCGAACAGATATCCGGCAATTCCTCCCACATAATTGCCTCCCACTATGCTACCGGACACATATGAACTTCGGATTATTCCTCTATTCATTCCTGCCAGTCCCCCGACGCCATGTTGTCCTCTTACTGTTAGATCTTCCAAAGCAAGATGCTCCACAACTCCACCTACTATATAACCAAACAAACCGACATGGTCCTGATTTTCACGGTTAATCGCCAGATTCATAATCTGGTGACCATTTCCATTATAAGAGCCGCTAAAGGGGTACTTTATGTCACCAATCGGATCAAACCCATCACCATCATTCCACTGCGAAGTAACTGATGCATCGATGTCGGCCGTCTGGATAAAATGCCGGTCCAGGTACAGGGTATCGCCAATGAGCTGAAGCTGCTCTATGGTCTGCACCTGAAAAGGGTCATCTTCGCTGCCGTCACCCCCGGTAAACTGGGCCTGAGCCGAATGGGAGCACAAAAATATCACCACTACAGCAACTGCCGTTCTCATTGAGCAAGTGATTTTGTAGATGACATTACTTTTTTTAGTAACTGCATAAATATCAATCATGTTGTTTCTACACTATTTGACCAGCATCATGGTCCGGGTTTGCACAAACTCACCGGCTCTGAAACGATAAATATAGAACCCGCTTGCCACATCAGAAGCATCCCAGCTGATTTGGTACGTACCGGGATTTTGTGTTTCACTGACCAGCACAGCGACACGCCGACCCAGCATATCGAAGATTTCCAGGCGCACATCAGCGTTTTCCGGCAAATCGTAGGAAATGGTGGTCACCGGGTTGAACGGGTTGGGGTAGTTTTGGTGCAGCTCAAAGGCTTGCGGCAGCTCTTCACGGCCATCTGCCGAAGTCGTCTGTTCGCCCTTGCCGCTCAGCTGCAGGGAAAGCGGCTGCAGTTTGTTCGGGGCGTTGTGGCTGATTACCAGCGCCGCCTGCAATGTATCGGCCTCTTGCGGGGAAAAAACCACTTCCACAATCAGGCTGTCGCCCGGGGCAAGGGTAAATTCCGGGGCCGCACCCAGGCCCAACCCAAAATGAGCCGCATCCGGGCCGGACAAGTTGAGCTCACCCTGCATTGCCACGTTTCCGGAATTGAACAGCATTATCGTCGTAGTATCAGCTTCACTGATGCCGACTTCACCGAAATCATATCCCCGCTCTTCCCGGGGATGAACCTGAAGAATGGCCGCCTGTGGCGCTTCCAGCACGCTGTCCGGCTGCTCCCAGTAAAGGGCCGGATAGCCCTCGGTCAGCTGCCAGGTTTGCTCAAAGTCAAATTCGCGCATGAAAACCCAGGCATTTTGTCCGGTCATCTGTTCGGTCGAAAACCCTGTTGCCCCGTCGGTTTCCTTATTTCCGACAGCCTCGTTCCGGTTCGTTGCTTCCTGGTCCCAGTAGCTTTGACTCAGGGAGGCGCCACGATCATAGTCCATTTCTCCAACCAAACCGCCCACACGGTAACTGCCGCTCACATCACCGGAGGCATAGGACGAAGATATTTCACCACTGCTGCTTCCCATTAATCCGCCGACCAGTGTATCGCCGGAAACGTTACCCCTTGCATACGTGTTCGAAATTATTCCGCTGCCTGATCCGGTTAACCCACCTACCCATTTAGTGCCTGATACATGACCTTCTGCAAACGAAGATTTCAGTTGAACACCTAACGAATTACCAATTAAGCCTCCTACAAACCTTTTACCCGAAACGTCTCCGGTCGAGTATGAAGAATAGATCGAACAGCCGGAAGTTTGTGCTATCAGCCCCCCGGCACTTCCATCTTCACTAATTATTCTGCCGGTAGCGTGGGAGTTATGAACCTCCCCTCTCCAACTGTAACCGATGAGTCCTCCAACAATGCTGTTCCCGGATACATTACCGGTTGCATAGGTATCGCGAACAATACCCTCAAAGGGAAAAATCCGTCCGGCCTGACCTGCATTTATACCGATAAGTCCGCCGGCATAGTTCTCTCCGGTAACGGACCCTGTTGCAAATGAAGCGGTGATTGTAGCACCATTCACTCCTGAAAAACCTCCAACCTCGTTTTTCCCTGAAACATTGGAAGTTGCATTGGACCCCGATATACTGCCGGCATTCCAGCCTGTCAACCCACCTACACGATAAGCACCGGATACTTGTCCGGCAGCGGAGGAACTGGATATCTCACCGCGAATCCATTCCTGCGTGTCAACCAGGCCTCGGTTATTATCGTTACTGCCAACCAATCCGCCAACTGTTCTTCCTTTACCTGTAACAAAGCCTTCGGCAATTGAATTCTCTATAAAACCTAAATTGCGGCCGACCAATCCTCCAACTGAACTCAGTCCGGTTACATGCACATTTTCCAAAGTAATGTTTCTTAATACTCCCTTCTCAACGTACCCAAACAGCCCTATAAATTCCACATCTTCACGGTTAATAGTTAAATCTTTAATTTCCCATATACTTCCTGGGATTAATGAAACAGGCTTGCCTGTGTGAATATCAGTCATAGTTAATTCACCATCCCACCAATTACGCCCTCGAATCACTAACTGTCTTCCAAGATTAGTCTCTTTAAATTTTTCAAAATAACCAACCACTATAAATGGAAAGC
>SLKA01000058.1 GCA_007134845.1 Balneolales bacterium | reverse complement strand
GAATCGTTCATTAAATTCCATCAAAGTTCATGATATGTGCAGTTTTAATGTGAGTGAGTACAAATAGATACACATATAACGCACATATCTTCTGATTGTTATAAGTTGCGGATAGTCATTTCATATTATGAATATCATAATAATGGAATCATAGAAATTCGCCAGGCTATTCGTACCTTTAACCCATGTTTGAATCGTTTGCCCGACTTGTTTTCGAGCTGATCCAGCCCACGGCACAGCTGGTGATCCTGCTTGTTGTGATTGCAGTTCTGCTTTTTGCAGGTTGGCGCCGCAGGGCATTGCAGGCCTTCGCGGTGCTCTTTGTCCTGTGGCTGGTCTATGCCAATCCGTTTCTCTCCGGCATGATGGTTGATCGCCTTCAGAACAGCTATCCTGTACTGGATGGCGGGAAACTGGCGGAACTGCAGATCCTGGCGGAATCACAGGAACCGGTCTTCGTGATCGTGCTCGGCTCAGGCCATACGCCCGACGCCCGCCTTAAACCCAGCCAGATGCTCACGGAACTGGCAACCATGCGCCTGGTCGAGGGCATCCGCGTGCACCGGCAGCTGCCCGGCAGCCGTCTGGTTACCTCGGCATCCGTCGAATACGGCAACTACACCCAGGCCGAAGCCATGCGCGATGCGGCTATCGCCCTGGGTGTGGACCCCGACGACATCGACATCCAGCCGGATCCCACCACCACCTGCGAAGAGGCCCGCGCCTTCGTCCGCGATCATGGTCCGGGTGCCCGCGTGGTCGTCGCCACATCAGCCACCCACATGCGGCGCGCCATGATGCTCTTCGAACAGCAGGGCGCCCTGCCCGTTGCGGCACCCACCGCCTTCATCCGAAAAGAAAACCCCGATAAACCTTTCAGCATTACCGGGTGGATGCCCTCCCTGGAAAATATCGACGACCTGGAACAGGCGATAAAGGAATATGTAGGCTATATCTGGGATAAAAGACAGTGTTAACAAAAAAATAAAGTGTTAGCAAAAAAATAATTGAATTTTTAATTGGATTATTAAGATTTTTTAATATATTAGAGATACATCTATTATACGACCATGGAGTAGGTCAATGGGAATGGAGTAGGTTTATTGTCTGACTACAGAGAAGGTCCTGTTTGCTAAATTATTGATAACTAACAACTGATGTTGTGAACTACCATAATAACGGCCGCATCTGGCTATCGTCTCCGCATATGGGAGGAGAGGAGCTGTCATTTATTCACGATGCATTTAATAGTAATTTTGTCGCTCCGCTCGGAGAGAATGTAGATGGGTTTGAGACAGATATTGCCGCATTTACCGGCGGCGGAAATGTCGCGGTGCTGTCCTCCGGAACGGCCGCCATTCACCTGGGTCTGATCCTGCTTGATGTCGAGCCCGGCGATGTGGTCATCTGCCAGTCGTTCACATTCAGCGCCTCGGCCAATCCCATCACCTACCTCGGCGCCGAACCCGTTTTTGTCGACAGCGAGCACGAAACATGGAACATGTGTCCGGATGCGCTGGAAGAAGCTGTAAGGGATCAGCTTTCCAGAGGAAAGCGGATCAAGGCCATTCTGCCGGTGCACCTGTACGGCATGCCCGCCAACATGGAGCGGATCATGGATATCGCCCGGCGCTATTGCATTCCCGTGATCGAAGATGCCGCCGAGGCCATGGGATCGCATATCAACGGCAAGCAGTGCGGCACGTTCGGTCATTTGGGCGTATTTTCATTCAACGGCAACAAGATCATCACCACCTCCGGCGGAGGCGCGCTGATCTCCGATGACGAGAACCTGATCCAAAAATCGCGCTATCTGGCCACCCAGGCGCGTGATCCGGCCCCGCACTACCAGCACACTGAAATCGGTTACAATTACCGCATGAGCAACATCGTGGCCGGCATCGGGCGCGGACAGATGCAGGTTATCGGGGAGCGCATCCGCCAGCGCCGCGCCAACTACGAATTCTACCGGGGGCTGCTTGGCAGTGTCGAGGGGATCACCTTCCAGCCCGAGCCCGAAGGGCATTTCTCCAACCGCTGGCTCACCACGGTGCTGATCGATCCTGAAATAACAGGGTTCACAAGTGAACGCGTCCGGCTGAGCCTGGCCGCCGAGAATATCGAGTCGCGCCCGGTTTGGAAGCCGATGCATCAGCAGCCGGTCTACCGGTCAGCAAAATATTATGGCAACGGGGTATCCTGCAAACTGTTTAAACATGGATTGTGCCTGCCTTCCGGTTCGAACCTTTCCGGCAAAGATCGCGAGCGAATCGCCAAGTGCTTGAAAGAAACCATATTTGAGTCTGCAACCGTGAGTGTTTAGCAGCCCGTCATAACATGAGCACCCGGGAGCATCCGTAACAGCACCCGCAACAGCATTCGTAGCAACATCCGCAAGGTTTTTTATCATAGCGTGCTTGTAACATATCCAATTTAGTGATACCTTAATGAGGCAGTAACATCAACTTCACCAAAGAGATCGGCATAAAAAGAATTGATATGGCAGCATCAATTGATACTACAACATCAATTGATATGATACCATAATTCGAGAGATGTCAAGATTACAAATGAGCATGCAGAGACAACTACTGAAATTTTCTATAGATTTGGTTTTATGGGGATTGGCGCTTCCCCTGGCGTATTATCTGCGTATTGAATCCATGTATGCGCAGCACGCGAATGACATTCTTGTTGTGACGCTCATGGTGCTCCCGCTCAAGGCGGCCATCCTCTACCTGCTCGGCATTCACCGGCAGTCATGGAGCAAAACCGGCATCTGGGACCTCTTACGAATTGTGCAGGGCGTAGCTGTGGCCGCAGTAGCCTTTTTCATCATTAAAGTTCTGGCCCAGGATGCCATTTTTGTCCCCCGAAGCGTGCCGTTTATTGAAGGCTCGCTCGCTATTCTGTTGCTCAGCTTTGCACGGATGGCCACCCGCATTCAGAACGAAAGCTTCCGGAGGCGCACGGTCAGACGCTCCCCGCGCAAGGTAGAGCGCGTGCTGGTGGCCGGAGCCGGCGAGGCAGGAACGATGCTCGCCCGTGAGGTCGACCGCCGCCCCGAATCGTATCTGGACATCGTCGGGTTTCTGGATGACAATCCCAGCAAGCAGAAGCAGTGGTATATGGGCTATGAGATCCACGGTTCCCTGGATGATTTGAAGAAGGTGGCCATTAGACTCAATGTGGACAAGGTCATCATTGCCATGCCGACCGCACCGGGCGAGGTGATCCGCAAGGTGGTGACCCTGGCGCAGGAAGCCGGCGTCGAATCTCAGATCATGCCCGGCCTCTACGAACTGCTCAGCGGTGATTTCAATATCGCCCAGCTGCGCAAGGTGGATCTATCAGACCTGCTCCGCCGCAAGCAGGTGAAGCTGGACGTGACACCCATATCCGAGTATCTGAACGGCCGCACGGTGCTCGTCACCGGCGCGGGCGGGTCGATAGGAAGTGAAATCGTCCGGCAGATGACCGGTTTCCACCCGGCACAGGTGCTGATGCTCGGACGCGGAGAAAACAGCATATTCAAAGTGGATCGCGAATTCCGGAAGGAATATCCCGGCATCACATTCACTCCGCTGATCGCCGATGTGCGCGACCGCGAGACCCTGGAACATATCTTCCGCCGGTACCGGCCCGATGTGGTATTTCATGCCGCCGCCCACAAGCACGTTCCGCTCATGGAGTCCAATCCCGATCAGGCCATTTTTAATAATATCGGCGGTACCCGAAACCTTACCGACCTGGCACTGGAATATGGCGTGCAGCGATTTGTGAATATCTCCACAGACAAGGCGGTGAACCCGACCTCGGTGATGGGTTCCTCAAAACGCGTGGCCGAATATGTGGTGCAGTGGGCATCGCTGCGGGCCAAAAAAGATCAGGCGTTCGTATCCGTGCGGTTCGGCAATGTGCTCGGCAGCCGCGGAAGCGTGGTGCCGCTGTTTCGCCGGCAGATTGATGACGGCGGTCCGGTTACGATCACCCATCCCGATATGACACGCTATTTCATGACCATCCCGGAAGCCTCACAACTGGTGCTTCAGGCTGGCGGACTGGGCGACAACGGCGCCGTTTATGTGCTTGACATGGGTCAGCCGGTGAAAATCGTTGACCTGGCCCGCGACCTGATCCGCCTGTGCGGACTCACCCCCGATGAGGACATCAAGATTGAATTCACCGGCATACGTCCGGGAGAGAAACTATTCGAAGAGCTGCTTACAGCCGAAGAAGGGACCACGGCAACCCGCCATTCCAAGATCTTCACTGCTCGCAGCAACGGCATGCCAGAAGGTAAATTCAGCGACATGCTCGACGCGCTGTTTGAATCGGCCCTGAATCAGGACGAAACCGAGATTCGAAACCATCTGCAAAAACTTATTCCAACCTGTAATTTCACGCAGGCGGATCAGCTGGTCGAGTCACGGAAATAACCCGCTCCGCTGTTTGTTTTTATCATTTCGACAGTAGTCCATATCCGGGCAAAATCACTGATTAAGACTTTCTAATCTCCCCAGGTGTTTCCTGTTACCCGGAAATCACATTCAGAACTTTCGAATCGCCAATTCGGCATCAGGCAACATTAAGAATTCTTAATCGTAAAAATTTGTATAACCAACCATTTGGTAATAGTTTGATAACAAATGAAAAACGTTTGTCCGGTACAGAAAGATGCCGGGCGAATCTCCTTCATTTTTTTTGATGAATAATCCGTGACATGTTTTTGTAAGCTTTTTTTTCAACAAGCAATGCAGTGTGGTTTTTATCATGGTTCTTCTCTGCGTGATACTGAAGGACTTTCCGTATAACATGCCACAAAACATTTGTATCGTTTTTTGGAACAACATACGTGGCAACAGATTGCAATAGCGAAAGCGGAGTTGCAGCAGGGGTTGCCACCGCCGGACTTTGACGATGTCCCGGTCTGATTAGAGCCGCCGGAACCCGACTTCCGCCACCTCTTTGAAGACAATCAAAATGGGACTTGCAAGGCGGAGCTGTGCCAGATTCAAAACAGAGCCCCAAGAGTATCAACACAGTTTATTTTTTCGTATCTTTATACCATCCTAAATTTGCTGATTTGTTGCATGACAGGCTCAATTTACCAACGGCAGGCAACATTTTCTTTTACATCCAGTTTTATCAAGTGACATCAATACTGGCGTTTCTGACGGACCTGACAAGCCGGTCAGTCCGCACACAACCAAGAGTTTTATCAGTCTAAACAGACCAAACAGACCAAACAGATCAATACAATGGCAGACAGCAATCGTAACTACAACGGCAATTCCGATTCACATAAATCAGGTAACGGAACCCCCCAATTCCATGACCGTGAAGAGCTTCTGAATTCACCAATCGACACCGACGAACAGAATGCATCACTCGTTTTTCAGAAGTCGGTAGCCGGCATCATGCGATTCAAATGGATCGTCCTGCTGTTTACCATCGCCGGTGCTGTCGGCGCCTGGTATTATGTTCAGGATGAGACCGAATTGTACCGCAGCACGGGCTCGCTCATCATCCACCAGGAGGTGGCCGGTGCCATCCAGGGCGGTGAAATGGGAGGCATCCTGGCACGCAATCTTGGCGTGGAAACATCACGCAACATTGAGGATCAACTGCTGATCCTCAACTCCCGATCCTTCAACGAACGCGTAGCCGAAAGGCTGATCGCTGTTGAGATGATGGACAGCGGTGAGCCGTTCCCGATTCTGTTCGGTGGGGAAGGCAACCGGCGAACCCTGGATCAGGTTGTATCCACTCTTCGCCAGCGCACTACAACCGAGCGTTCCCGGGAGGGACAGCGCATCATCAGTGTGACGCACGAGTCGCCTGATCCGCATGAAGCGATGCAGATCCCGAATATCATCATGGAGGAGTTCGTCAGCTACACCTACGAATCCAGCCGCGAAACCACCCGCGAGACGATCGACTTTCTTGAAAACGTAATGATGGCGCAGGTCGGCGAACAACTTCGTCAGGCCGAACGGGAAGTCGAACAGTTCATGCGCAGTGTGGACGGAGGGATCAACCTGGACGCTCACACTACCCGTATTGTCGGCCGGATCAACGCTCTTGAGGATCAGATTGCAGCCACAGAGCTTGAGATGGATGCCGCACAGAAGCGGCGCGCCAATCTTGAGATTGAACTTGAGGAGATCCGTCCCGGCTACGCCGATAATCTGAAGGAGGCCGTCGGCCCGCGTGTGCAGATGCTCCAGGAAAACATCGCCAATCTGACCATCGAGCGGATACTCACGCTTGAGCGGAACCCTAACCTGCGGGGCAACGAGGATTCCGAACAGCGCCTGCGGGAGATCAACCGTGATATTGCCGCCTATCGTGAGGAGATCGAACAGCTTGTCGGCCGCAGCCTGGAAGGCACGACCGGCTTCCTGATCGGTGAGCAGGGCAATGTAAACCAGAGGGTGATCGAACTGCGCCGCAGTATTGCCGATCAGATGATCGATATGGAGCGCATGAAGGCGCTTATCTCCCGGGCACGTGCTGAAATTTCAAGATATGAAGAAGACCTCACACGCCTTCCGGAAGATCAGACCCGTCTGGTGCGGCTGGAGCGTCAGCGTCAGCTTCACGAACGTATGTACAATGATGTCGCTGCCAAGCAGGTCGAACTTCAGTTATTCGAGCAGTCTTCTACCGGCAATGGCCGCATCTTCGATTACGCCCGTCTGCCTTCTTCACCCTTCTATCCTGATATCCCGTTATTCGTGGCCTTGGGACTGCTGGCCGGACTGGTCCTGTCTTCCGGAGCAATACTGCTTATTGTGCTCACCAATAAGAAGATCGACAGCATCGACGTCATGAAAAGCTACAAACTTCCGCTGATGTCGGTGATACCGGAAATCCGCACCATGATCAAGAAGGAGTTCAGGGGCAAAGAGTTCTATGACACCGGCGATTTCAAGGTAGCCACCTCGCTCACCACTTTCTTCGATCCGGTTTCCAGCATAGCCGAAGCCTATCGCAGACTGCACAACAACATCCGCTTCAACAACCCCGACGTCAGTCACAAGATGCTGGTGGTCACCAGTCCGGGCAAGTTTGAAGGAAAATCGACCTGTGCGGCCAACCTGGCCATAACGATGTGCGGAAGCGGCCGCAAGGTGGTCCTGGTGGATTGTGACTTCCGGCGCCCGATGCAGCATACCCTCTTTGGCAAAGACAAGCGCCCGGGGGTGGTCGACCATCTGTTCTCCGGTCGTCCCATCAGTGATGTGACCACATCAACTGTGGTTGACGGACTAGATCTGATCCCGGCAGGAGTGGAGCCCTCGAGTCCGGGTCTGGCCGCCAACAGCGAGAAGATGCGTGAGATGCTCAACACACTTGCCGATATCTATGATTATGTGATCATCGATACGCCGCCGTTCGGTATCATCAACGATGCGGCCCCGATCATCAAGCAGGCTGATGGCGTACTGGCACTGGCCCGTTTCAATAAAACCACGACGACCGAGCTGGATCAGCTGCTGGAGGGACTCAGCAGCATTCGCGCCGGAGTGATAGGCACGGTGCTGATGGATTTCAATCCGAAAATTGCCTCAGGGTATTACTCCTATAACAAAATGTACAGCTACAACAACAAGGTATATCAGGCTTATCAGAAACAGCCACGCAAAAAATCCGTTGTCACCTCGTAAGCTGCCGGTATGCTGACTGCCATTTCATAGGCAGTCATTTTATAACCTGTTATTTCGCAGACTATTTCTTCGCAGATTACTACAACGTAATCGGAAACAACAAACCCTAATTATTTGAGTTGTCAAATGAAACTGTTTTTCCTTAAATCCGCCGTTATACTTATGCTGTTCACCGCTATTTTTGTTACTCAGAGTTACTCGCAGATTGAGCAGGAGGTGCCACAGTTTCGTTCCGACATTGTGCGTCTGGCAGCCACTGGTGTGCTGGCCGATACAATTAATGTCTGGGGTGCGGTAACACAGCGTGGACGCTTCATGGTACCCCGCGGCACAACCGTCACGCAGATGCTTTCCTACACCGGTGGCCCCGGAATCGGCGGAAGGTCCACACGGGTGGGAGAGGCCCGTAGCATTTACGGGTACTATGCACGTCCGCAGGTGGAAGTCTACCTGCACCGGTATGATGAAGATATGCAGGAGGAGAAACTCGAAAGGTGGGTGTACCGGCTGCGCGAGCCTTTTCCACCGGGCATGCGTGACTATCAGTTGCAGAACGGCGAATATGTCACCGTGCTGATCCGAACCCGTCCAACAACCCTTCAGTATGTGCTGTTCGGTATCACCACGCTCGGTTCGCTGGCAGGAGGGTACTTCCTTGTAGAGCGTTTTTTCCTGTAGCGGAGAGGGTTGCAATTCCATGGCCAATCAGGCTTCCATGGCCACCAAGACTCTGTGTTGCCTGTTTGCTTTATTACTTACCAATAACTCCGATATATTTTGCTTGAGAGTTTAAAAAAAATCCTATACCTGCTTCCCAAAGGGGACAAATACAGGCTGTTGGGACTGTTCGCCATGATGTTGGTTGCAGCAGTGATTGAAGTGGCCGGTATCGGAATGATCCCGGCCTTTGTCTCCATCGTCGCCGATCCCCAAATGGTGTTGCAGTACGGACCCGCTGAAAAACTGCTCGCTTTTCTCGGAATCGAAACCGCACGCGAGCTGCTGATCTGGGGCGGAGCGGCACTGGTGCTTGTCTTCGTCATCAAGAATATGTACATCACCCTGTTTTACTATGTGGAGTCGCGGTATGCCTACAGCAGGTTATACAGGCTGTCGCACCGCCTGATGAGCTCCTACATGCAGGCACCCTACACCTTCCACCTGCAGCGCAACACGGCTGATCTGCTCCGCAACTCCAGCTCGGAAGTGCGTCTGCTGATCCAGCAGGTCATTAAACCCACTTTGGAGATGGCCAAGGAGTCGGTCATGGCACTTACCATCATACTTTTTCTGCTGATTATGGAGCCCATGATCACACTGATCGTTTTTCTGCTTCTCGGTTCAAGCGTAGGCGGATTTCTGATGCTAACACAAAAAAGGGTAAAAGGCTATGGCCGCGAGGAGCAGGAACACCGGCGCGGACTTATCAAGGCGCTGAACCAGGGTGTGGGCGGGATCAAGGACGCCCGGGTTCTCAACCGCGAAGCCGAATTCATCGAGAAATTCCGTTATGCCGCCTACCGCAGCTCAATCCTGCTGACCAAGAAGTTTTTTCTTTCAAAGATCCCAAAACCTATTGTTGAAACCATTGCCGTGGGCGGGATCATGCTCATCGCCGTCATGATGGTGGTGCAGGGCAGGCCGGTCACTACCATCATCCCGGTGCTTACCCTGTTTGTGATGGCCACCGTACGGCTGATGCCCGCCATCCAGACGTTCACCAAAGCGATGACCAAGCTGCGTTATAATGTTGTCGTTATCGATCCCATTTACAATGATATCCGGGAACTTGCCGATTATCGTAAACGATTCCTGGCCGACCGTAAAAAGGGTGAGCGGCTGAAAATGAACGAGTCCATTGAGATCCGGGATATTCATTACAACTATCCGAATAGCAATGAGCAGGCGCTACGCGGTGTGTCGCTGACGATTCCGCGGGGGCAGTCCATTGCGTTTACCGGTGCGTCAGGCGCCGGAAAAACCACTATTGTGGATTTGCTGCTGGGACTTCTGGAACCGGAGAAAGGCGAAATTCTGGTGGATGGAAAAAACATCCATGAACATCTCTCGGCGTGGCAGCGTAACATCGGATACATTCCGCAGTTCATCTTCCTGTCCGATGAAACCCTGCGCTGCAACGTTGCTTTCGGGGTGCCCGAAAAAGAAATTGATGATGAGAAGGTGTGGCATGCTCTGCAACTGGCCCAGCTTGGCGAGTTAATAGAGCGGATGCCGGAGAAGCTCGAAACGATGATCGGCGAACGTGGTGTTCGGCTCTCCGGCGGACAGCGTCAGCGCATCGGCATCGCACGCGCCCTTTACCACGATCCCCAGGTGCTGGTTATGGACGAAGCCACATCCGCACTGGACAATGTCACTGAGAAGCAGATCATCGGCGCCATCGAGCGGCTCAAAGGAGAACGCACCATCATCACCATTGCCCACCGGCTCACCACCGTCATGAACTGCGACCAAATCTATTTCATGGATGAAGGCCGGATCGTTTCGGAAGGTACTTATGATGAACTGATCGAACAAAACGACAGCTTTCGTGTTCTTGCCAATGCCCCTTCTTAAATGAGTGATTTTCTTTACCACTCGGAAGTGCAGCCGCACGGAGTTCTGGCCGGATGCCTGCGGGATATCTATCACGCCGATCCGCCGGAAGTGATGGAATACCACGGCGACTGGGGAAGCCTGGCTGTAAGCCGGAATTTGTACAACGGATTCCAGCCTTATGAGACCGATTCGCATCTTTTTGTGATGATCGGCGGTCCGGTGCTTACCTTCCGCGACAACCGGTTCCTTACCGGTGATGACCCTTCCGCCGGAACGGTTTCTGTTTTTGAGCGGTATCGCAACGGATCGATTATGTGGGATGAGGATTTGTCCGGGCCATTCGCCGTGCTGATAGTGGACAAGCAGAAGCGGATTGTGCGATGTATCACCGATCTGATGCTCTTCATTCCGGTGTACGTTCTGTCCGGTGACGATGATCAGACCGTGGCGCTTGGCACCCATCCGGATGCCCTGGCGTACGCCACAGATCAGCAGGATGCCCTGGATAAGATATCCATGATCGATTTTATACTGACTAACGTGGTCACCTTCCCCTATACCACTTACACCCGCATCCGGCAGTGTGAACCGGCCGCCGTCCATGAATATCATCCCTATTCTGACACAGCGGAAAAAAAGAAACCGTCCTTGTATTGGAAGCCCCTGGAGGAGAACAGGTTCAACAGCATAAGTGAGGCCGCTGAAACGCTCAGAAACGAAGTCACCGGCTATATCCGGCGGGTGACAGAGAGCATGGATCATGTTGCCATGTTCATCAGCGGCGGTGAAGATTCCAGGGTGATAGCGGGTCTGCTGCCCCGGGATCTGAAAAAGGACGGATTTGTATTCCTTGATAGCATGAACCGCGAGGGCCGGCTTGCCCGAAACGTAGCGCAGGTTCTCGGACTGCAATTCCACCTGGGTCAGCGTAAAACAACTCATTATCTGGACATACTTCCCCAGGCTTGTAACCTTATGGGAAGCGGACAGCAGTGCATCCACGCACATACACTGGGTTTTTACAAGTCCTGCGAACTCGATCGTTTTCCAGCGGTATTCGGAGGTTTTCTGGCCAACTCGATGCTCAAGTCGGGCGGCATGAGAAAAACGAAAATCCAGCGCAAATTGACTTTTCTTCCCGAGGTGGGATTGAAAGGCGAGGGCACAGCAAGCCGATGCATAGTAATATCTTCAACAGAAAGGCGCTCAATGAGATCGACCGGCGTCGACGTGACCATCTGAAACGGATCGCGGAATACCGCAGCGAGTCCCTGCATCCATGGTTTCTGTTCTGGCCACGCACCATGGGCTTTGCCAATGCAAATATTGCGGTCAACCGGCGCCTGTTTCGCTCCTATGAGCCCTTTACTTCCAACGGCGTGGTCAAGATTTGCGCCGTTACGCCCGAATCCTGGAAACGGAACCGAAGATTATTCAACAAAGCGTTTCGTCAGGCTCAAAAGCCGGTCAAATGGATACCGCATTCCAAGGGGGGATACCCCTATTTCCCCTCGTGGGTCAACATCCCGTTTCAGTTCCATTACTGGCTGCAGAAAAAAATCCGAAACCGGCTGGGAATACGACAGCAATACGACGGACCCTGGATCGACTGGGCCAGTCTAATGGAGACCGGAGAGTGGAAGTCCCGCATCGAAAAATGCAACAAAGACTTTCTTGAGAATACATTCGGCGGTTATATCGATGATCCGATAGCGGCCGCCAACAGCAGCAACTGGAAGCTCGCTGTGAAAATCAATCTGATCCAGACGCACTACTTTCAAAACAGGAAGCGTTGAGGAAAATGAAAAACCGACAGATTCTGCTGATTTGCGACAACCGCGATACAAGAAACTGGGGCTCCAGAGGTACCAGCATCGCACTCGGACAGATCCTCGGCTTCAGGGGTGAGATCGCATCAACACCGCGAGAGATGGCGATTAAGCGCCACCCGGTTGGGCCGCTTCGCTCATATATCAGCAACGGCCGCCATGGCCAAACGGTCTCGCACCTGATCCGCAAAACCCGCACCTTCCATGCGCTGTACCGGCTGTTCGGCGGCCGCGATGACTATGTGATGATGGACCCCGCCCGGACACTCGCTCTGTTTCAGCGCGAAGTAAAGCGCGGGAACTCGCGCCTGGCTGAATTGCTGGAGCAGTTTAACCGGGCAGATAACGTGGTGGTCAACGGCGGCGGATCGCTCATCTTCAGCAGACCGCCCCGGCGCGAACTCAAGTTCCAGCTGTTTGCCATGGAATTGGCCGCGTCCCTTGGCAAACCGGTCAGCTATGTGAATGCAACGGCCGGCGGCAGTCCGGAATCCGCATCGGACGGGCAACTGGAAACATTTGTAATGAACACGTTGCGTAAATGCGATACCATTGCCCTGCGTGATCCGGTTTCGCGAGACCGGCTGCAGGCGCTCGGATTCGATAATGCGACATGGTATCCTGATGCACTTTTTACCTGGCGCACCCGGTATGCTTCGCTGCTGGATTCCGACGTGCTGTCGAATACACCTGAACTGCTTGAAACCTGGCCCGAATCCGATCAGGTATATCACAGTCGCAAGTCATGGACCGGTCCCTATATCTGCGTAAGCAGCGATGCATGTCCGCCAGAGGTGCTTCCGGAATCATGGTCCGCTTTCTATGAGAAGCTCATCGGCGAGCTGATGCCTCGCAGCGGGATGCAGGTCATTGTAGTGGATCCCGAAGGCAACGATTTTCTGCTCCCCCTGTGCCGCCGGCGCGATATTCCGTATGTAGCTTCCAAAGCCAATCTGTTCGCCGGAGCAAGCCTGCTGGCCGGCGCACGCGCATATGTCGGCGGGCGCTACCACCCCGCCATCATGGCTTCCCTGGGAGGGGCGCCCTGCACAATCCTGGGAAGCAACGCACACATGGCCGAAGGACTGCAGCATGTACTTGACTATGATGACCCCGCAGTCTTTCCTGTCGAACAAAGCAAAGAGAATATCCGGGCTATTGTCGATGATGTCATCGTCAAACTGGAAGGGGGTGATTTGCTTCGAAGGCGCCTGATCAACCAGGCCCATACAAACTCATATAAAGTGCGATACGGATTGTGCTCAACTCTGAGCCATTCGGTATGAACAAATCTGAACATCAGAGAAAAGCATGAAAACTGTTGCCATTATGGGTTCAAAACCCGACAGCATACTGCCTGACAGCGATCGCATCTATTTCGTCAATGGCAGTGTCATATTGTACCGGGATCAGATCAGCGACGACAGTCGTATTGTTAACGTACTCAACGGCAACGGCATACGGAATTACGAAAGGATAGAACTCTATCAGGAATCCGGAGCCCCCATCGGAACCCTGATCAGCGACATGGATAAGTACAACGGCACCCGGTTCATCCTCTATAATACCGAGGAAAATGAAAGTGTTAACATACTGCTGGACTTGGGTGTGAAACCGGAAAATATCCGCGTTATCGGACGCGCGGAGCGTGATGAAATACTGAAAAGATACACCGGATACCGGATGCCGCTGGGTGCCTTTGGAGCCTGGCGTGAGCTCTCCCTGTATGAGTTTGCCAGACTGTGCTACGCCGGTATCATCAAACGTAACATTTACTACAAGAAAGACTTCTCCCCGTATCTCAGGCCTTCATCCGGCATTTTTGCCGTTTTGTTTGCCATTGATGAAAACGGGTTTGACAGTCGCTACGAAATCGCCGGCATCAGCTTCCAGCGGCGAGACACGTACAAAGTGAACAACAAGGTAGTGCGGACGGACATGGTTAACAAGATCAACCTGCAATGGCACATCATCCCGGACAAAAAAGTAATCAGAAAATTGCAGAAAAACAGCGAACTCAGTCTCAGGATCAATGGCTGATCCATCCGTCCTTTAAATTTCAAAAAAAAATATTAAACACGGGAAACCCATGAAAGAAAAAAAAACAGTCTATGTAGGAATGAGTGCAGACTTGGTTCACCCAGGTCACCTTAATATCATCAGGGAAGCCGCCAAGCTCGGAGATCTCACGATCGGCCTGTTGACGGATGAAGCTATTGCCAGCTACAAGAGGCTGCCTTATCTGGAATATGAGCAGCGCAAGCAGGTGGTTGAGCAGCTCAAGGGAGTAGACAAGGTGGTTCCGCAATTCCAGCTGGATTACCGTCCGAACCTGAAAAAACTCAAGCCTGATTATGTGGTGCACGGGGATGACTGGCGCGAGGGCCCCCAGAAACGGACACGTGAGCAGGTCATCGAAACCCTCAGGGAGTGGGGTGGGGAGCTGATCGAAATCCCCTACACCAAAGGTATCTCTTCGACCAAGCTGAATGATGCCCTTCGCGAAGTGGGCGTCACGCCCGATGTCCGCCGCAACCGGCTGCGCCGGCTCATCAACTCAAAAGATGTGGTTCGCATCATAGAGGCGCACAGTGGCCTCTCCGGGCTCATCGTCGAACACACCTATGTGGATGTCAACGGGGTCCGCCAGGAATTCGACGGCATGTGGGCCAGCAGCCTCACCGATTCCACAATGAAAGGCAAACCCGACATCGAAGCGGTTGATATCACTGCCCGCATCGGCAACATCAACGACCTGCTTGAGGTGACGACCAAGCCCATCATTTTCGACGGGGATACCGGCGGCAAGATCGAGCATTTCGGGTTCACCATCCGCACCCTGGAGCGGCTGGGCGTTTCGGCCATCATCATCGAAGACAAGGTGGGACTGAAGAAGAATTCGCTGTTCGGCACCGATGTGCCCCAACAACAGGATTCGATCGAGAATTTCTGCAGCAAGATCAAGGCCGGCAAAACGGCACAGATCACCGAGGATTTCATGGTGATCGCGCGGATTGAAAGCCTCATCCTGAAACAGGGAATGAAGGATGCGGTGAAACGCGCCAGGGCCTACATCGATGCCGGAGCCGACGGTATCATGATCCACTCCAAGGAAAAGAAGCCGGACGAGATCCTCGAATTCTGCGGGCACTTCGCCAAATTTGACCGTGATGTGCCGCTGATAGTGGTACCATCAAGCTACGACATCATCACCGAGAACGAACTGGCCGATGCCGGTGTGAACATCGTCATCTACGCCAACCAGCTGCTGCGCAGCGCCTATCCGGCCATGGTCGATACCGCCAAACGCATCCTTACCCACCGACGTGCCTATGAAGCACGCGAAAACATGATGTCTATCAAGGATAT
Organism: Balneolales bacterium; assembly: GCA_007134845.1. Lineage (GTDB taxonomy): Bacteria > Bacteroidota > Rhodothermia > Balneolales > Natronogracilivirgulaceae > SKNL01. The sequence goes on along the minus strand of SLKA01000058.1, from coordinate 33,918 downwards.
CATTTATCTGATACCCGGAGTCCGTTGAGCAAAGCAATTATCTATAATCTAACTATCCATGACGAGAGCAGCGCCCATGATCCGTTGTCAACCCGGATGATAAACAAACCCAACTCCAGTATGCTGCAGGAATATATAATCAACAGGGCGAAGGTTTTAACAGAGAACAGATTCGGAAATATGTCATACAAAGGGATCCGCCTCTGTCAGATCGTGGAAGACAAGTTGTACTGGCATATCATGGAGGATCCCGTGATCGAGGAGCTGTTCCGCACCGACAGTATGGACGTGAATGAAGATCTGATCGACGGGGTCATCAACCGGAAGTTGGATCATATAAAAAACTACTCGCTTAAGTTTCCGTTCCAGGTGATAAAAGATGTGATGTGCTGGCTGATATCGGTATTGAAATCCAGGACGCAGGAATCGGTAGATGTGGTTATTCCGGTCAATCAACCGAAGTTTTTCGCCTATACGAAAAAAATAATGGATCGCCTTGAGCAAAAGGGGCTTGTGGTGAAATATTATGCTTTCAGCAAAGCAAAAATCGCACTCAAAGAGGGGTATGACAGCCGGTTCCTAAAGGAAAAAAGAGAATTTCCGAATTTCTGGAACCCGGCTTACTTTCATTCGGCCAGCGCATGCAGGGCGATCGACAAGATTCTGGGCACATGGAATCATTACAACCCCGGAAAAGCGCTGATTGTGGAAGGGGATACCTCCATGTTGCACGTGATCGGCTTCGTGAGCCGTCTTACCAGCTGCGAAACTTACTGCCTGCAGTGGGGGTCCGTTGGGACTTCAGTGCCGAAAACGGGATGGCGTAACATGCCGTTCGACCGGTTTCTGGCATGGGGTGAATTCTTCAGGGAGGGGATGGAGGAGTATAATCCGGATATCCGGATATCCGTGGTCGGCCATCCCAACATCAATGATATACGAACCGGTAAAAGCAGCAGCTCACCCCTGATCATCCTCTTTGCCGTTCAGAAGGTCATGCGGCCGTTCATCATTGAAGCGGATCTCGATCTTTTTATCGACACTGCCATTAAAACGGCCGGGAAGATGCCCGAATACCTCATCCGCATCCGGAGTCATCCGAATTATCCGATCCCGGATCAGATGAAGAAAAAAAATGCCCATATCCGGAATATCGAGTGGCATGACTATTTCAATTTCACACTGGATGAAAGCTTGCAGAACACCCGGGTCTGTGTCACGGTATCATCAACACTATCATTTGAGGCCCTGAATTATGGGGCTGTACCCGTCTATCTGAAAGTCAATGAGATAGATTTGTACCTGCATCGCATGGAAGACCGCTTCAAGAGCATTACAAATGGTGAGGTCAGTCATGTTGCCGAGCCGTCCGATATCGTCGATGTGATCAGAAAAATGGATTCACTGAATCTCAAATCCTTCGATGCCGGCTACTTTTTTAAAAATGTTGGAGATGAAGCCGTTGAAAATATCGTCGCTGAGCTGATTAAATAAACTATATGAACAAATCCATGCCAATATTTTCTGCTGTGATTCCTGTTTACAACAAGGGACCGCATATATCAAGATCCATACAGTCTGCACTGAACCAGACCTTCTCCGATTTTGAGATCGTGATTGTCAATGACGCCTCAACGGATAACAGCTTGTCTGAAATTAAGGAATTCCATGATCCTCGGATCCGCTTGTACGAACGTGAAGAGAGCGGTCCCGGCGGTTATGCAGCCCGGAACCTGGGCATTGACAAGGCCGCGGGCGAATGGATCGCCTTTCTGGATGCCGACGATGAATGGTACCCCGATCATCTGGAAAAGTACACCAAATTGATCCGAAGCTATCCCGATGCAGGCGTGCTGGGATCCGGCCGGGAAATCGTTCAGCCGGACGGAAATGTAGTAATCGAAGATTACTACGACAATTATGCCGAAAAAGGCCCCCATTTTTTGACGCTGGACAACTATCTCAAAGCCTATATCAGTGGATTGCGGCCCCTGTGGACCTCGGTGACATGTATCCGCAGGGAAGTGCTTCAGAAGGCAGGCGGCTTCCCCGCCGGCAGATCCAAACGGGGCGGCGACATTGATACCTGGCTGCGATGTGTGGAATATGCCGGAGGAATGGCCTGGAGCCCCCATATCGGAGCCAGGTATCACAAGGATTCCGTGAATATGGTTACCAATACTACCGTTAATACAGCCGATGTGGAGCGTGAAACGGTAAAAGAACTGCTGAAGCGCCATTCCGGAACTACGGCAAGCCTGTTGAAGAAATTTGCCAACAACCGGATCATGAAAGCGTACAAAGAAGAAAAAAAGGTGTACGGGACGAGCAGGTATTCCTATTTCACGAAATTGTACCTGAGCGCCATCCCATTCCATAAAATCCCCGGCTACTTTAAACGCAGCGGCAAGAATAATCCCCGGAAGCCAAGGCATGCCTGAGATCGGCGGCGTACGATACCGAACCGTATTTTTTGATTTTGACGGTGTCGTTGCAGACACCAACAACATCAAAAAAGAGAATATCCGCACCGCCGTGTCGGACTACCTGGATCCCGGAGAAACGCAGGATTTTGTCGCCTTTTTCACTGCCAATAACGGCATTCCCAGAGAAAACAAGGTCTACTCGGTATTTGATCGCGAAACCGGACGGCAGGTTCTGCAGGCTTATGCCGATTTGAACCGCGACTCCTTCGCACAAATCCGAACCACCCCGGGATTCCATCGATTCCTTGAGCGCTGCAAAAAATCGGAAGCCGCCACCTATGTGCTCTCCGGTGGGAATGTTGATGAAATAATAGCCATCCTTAAGCAAAATAATGCGGACCGGTTCGACGGTATTTATGCCGGCCCCGAAACCAAGTCGGAACATCTTAAGCGCATCCCGTTTTCCAGGCCTGCCCTGTTAATCGGGGACAGCAGGCATGATCACGAAGTAGCCATGGAATTCGAGCTGGACTTCATCTTTATGACACGTTTTACACAGTTTACGGATTGGGAGGAATACTTTCGTACCAATCTGTGCAAAATGCTCATTACAAACTTTGAGGAGTTGTTATGATAAAAATCGGCATCAACGGGTTCGGACGCATTGGCCGTGCGCTCACCCGCATCAATTTGAGACACAAAAAGTATGAAATAGTAGCTTTAAACGATATCGATGAGGACATCCACAATCACGCCTATCTGCTCAAATACGATACCACCTACGGCAAACTAAGGGATGACAAGGTGGATGTAGAGGGAGACGCCATCAAGGTGAATGGTTACCTGATGAAATTGTTTCGTGAAAGGGAGATTAAAAATGTTCCCTGGGCCGACATGGGTGTCGATATCGTCATCGAGGCATCCGGTGTGTCTCAAAATGTGCTGCAGGCCCGGGAAGTAACCAATGGTCCGGTGAAAAAGGTGATTGTCACCCATGCCCCGAAACAGGGGATTGACTTTTCATATATGTACGGAGTGAACTCCGAAGACTATGACAAGAAGCGGCACCATGTGGTGAGCAGCAGTATCTGTGATGCGAACGCTCTGGCTCCGTTTTACACGCTTATAGAGAAGAAGTTCGGAGTGGAGATGGGAGAGGTCACCACGCTGCATCCCTGGCTTTCGTACCAGAACCTGCTCGACGGCACACTGAAATCAGTCTCCAGTCCGGGCCATCTGTGGCGCGATTACGCCCTTGGCCGCAGCAGTGTCGGAAGTCTCATCCCCAAAGAAACAACGCTTTGCGACGCAATGATGAAAGTGCTGCCCGAAAGCGGTGAAAAATTGCATGCCTCGTCATTCCGCACACCCACATCTATCGTCTCCTCGATTGACGGCGTATTACTGCTAGAACAGAAGACCGACCTGGAGGATGTCAAACGTGCATTGGTGGAGTATACCAAAACGTATCCGGGCGTGCTGAAGCTCGATGAACGATCATTGATCTCAATCGATTATCTTGGCAATGAAAATGCCGCTGTGGTTGATATGCGCTGGCTGCACCTGAACAAGGGCAGAATGCTGAAGTTTGTCCTCTGGTATGATAATGAATGGGGATATTCGAACAGGGTGTACGAAATCATAGGACATCTCACCTGATGACAGGCATGAAGAAAAGCATAATGACTGGAAAAAATCAGGCGAAGACAGAAATAGACAGATATAGACAGGTAAAGATAAGGTTTAGTGAATAGCTTGAAGATTGTACGATACCGGCTCCGCACCGGTGAAGATGACGTAAAACACCTAGGAGATGAACTGCATTATGGCATCGTCCGGGACAACACGGTCACAAGGCTGGAAAACAGCATATACGATGAGAAACCCGTCACCGGAAGCGATGAGATCGACATGGACGATATCGAACTGCTCGCACCGCTGCAGCCCGGCAAAATTATCGCTCTCGGCTATAACTACAAGGATCTGGTCGGAGAACGGGAGACCTATGACGAACCCGTCATCTTTTTCAAGCCGCCATCGGCGGTGATCGGTCCGGGCGATGACATTGTGCTTCGCGAGAACAAGAAAGTGTGGACTGAGGTGGAGCTGGCCATTATCATCAAAAAGCAATGCCGGAACGTGACTCCTGAACAGGCGCCGAATTACATCCTCGGGTATACCGTCGCCAATGACGTGACCATGAGCAACTGCCTGGGTCGTGACCACCACCTGGCCCGCTCGAAAGGGTGGGACACATTCTGCCCGCTGGGACCGGCCATCGTCTCCGGCGCGGATACATCCGCGCTGCCCATGACCAACACCATCAACGGCACGGTGATGCAACAAAGCGCAACGGACAAGCGCATCCTCGGTGATGCCGATGTTGTTAGCTTTCTCTCGCGCTTCTTCACACTTTATCCGGGGGATGTGATCCTCACCGGCACGCCGGCCAACGCCGAGAGTTCGGTCATCACCGGCGGCGAAGTCGTGGAAGTGTCGATCGACGGCATCGGGACGCTGACGAACACCGTGCGAACTGATTATTGACCTCGTATGCCGGCCCTTACAAGTACGACAACTCCGCGAAGTCGCACCCACAGGCGAGATGGCATCAATACCATGAAATAATTCTTAGAAGGACGATAGTAACTGATTGAAATATATGTGATTGTAGAAACCTGAAACGGAACACACCATCATGAGACAAGTTATTGTAATACCCGCCAGAATGAAAAGCTCTCGCCTTCCCGGCAAGGCGATGATTGAGATCATGGGCAAACCGGTCATCCGCCACGTATGGGAGCGCTGTGCACAGGTGCACCCCGAAAAGGACATCTACCTGGCCACCGAAGACGATGTGATTACCGAATACTGCGAAAAAAACGGCATGAACTGCGTGAATACCGGTCCCGCCGAATGCGCGACCACCCGCATCAAGCTGATCAGCGACCAGGTGAATGCAGACAGCTACCTGAATATCCAGGGCGATGAGCCGCTTGTGAATATCCATGACCTCAGGGGCCTGCTGAAATACAACCGCGAGCATCCCGACCGCATCGTCTTCGGCAAGACCGTCTGTTCTGAAGCCGATTTCAGCGACCCCTCAAAGGCCAAAGTTGTGTGCGCTTCCGACGGACGCCTGCTGTTTACCTCCCGTGCCGGCATCCCGCTGGATATCCGCGGCAACTTCGTATCAGCCGATAAGGCGATCTGGCTGTTCGCCTACCACAAGGAGGCGCTGGACAGCTACGTACGGGAACGCCTGAACTCCCGCATCGACAAGATCGAGCAGCTCGATATCATCCGTTTTCTGGAGCTCAACATCCCGGTCTACTGCATCGACATGATCGGTGACAGTTGGGCGATAGACGAGCCGAAGGATGTGACGATCGTTGAGGAACGCATGAAATCCACTACCACCGCAAGATAAACCGCCATGTCACGTATTGCTATCACCGATTATTTCAAGGAACCGGATATCGAGCGCGAGATCCTGGGCGATCTGGTAGGTATGAAATCCGGACCCGATACCGAGGTGCTGCTCGTCTGGCACGACCAGATCGACGAGGCGTACATCCGGCGTCTGCCCGCACTCCGCGGAGTGCAGCGTTACGGCGTGGGATACGACAACCTCGATCTGCCGGCGCTCAAAAAGCACGGCATCATCGCCTGTAACAATCCCGATTACGGGGTGGATGAGGTGTCCGATACCGCCGTGGCTATGATCCTGAACATCGCCAGGGGCGTCACCGTATACAACCATGACGCCAGATCGTACCGAACGACCTGGCAGGAGAACGTAAACCCGGCCATCCGCCGCACCAGCGACACTGTCGTCGGCGTGGTCGGTGCCGGCCGAATAGGAGGGAGCGTGCTGCTCAAATGCCGGGCCATCGGCTTCCAGACCGTCTTTTATGATCCCTACCGCGATCGCGGCTACGAAAAAATGCTGCAGAGCCGCCGGGTGGATTCCCTTCAAGAGCTTCTGGAGCAGGCGGATATCGTTTCGGTGCACACCCCGCTCAATGAAGAAACCCGGGGAATGATCGATGCGTCGTTTGTCAGGGCGATGAAACCCGGGAGCGCATTGGTCAACACCGCCAGGGGCGGGCTGCTAAAAAGCACCGGCACACTGTTTGATGCGCTCAAGTCAGGCCACCTCGCATCGGTCTCGCTGGATGTGCTTCCGCAGGAGCCTCCGGGTGACGATGACCTGATCAACGCCTGGCGCAAAGCGGAAGACTGGGTGCAGGGACGCCTCATCATCAACCCGCACTCCTCCTACTTCTCGTCGGCCTCCTCGCTCGAACTACGCAGGAACGCCGCCAGAAACGCCTTGCGGATCTACGAAAACCAAATGCCCTACAACGTGCTGTAGCCGTACAAAGCGCAACCGAATGTACATCCATATCCATCTACATTCATTTTCAATCGCAAACAGATCCGCACCCACGCTGCCACCAGTAAAATACACCTGTACCGCACCTGCGCTGCATCCATGCGCACAACCTATCAGAACGTGAAATCCAATTAAAAGAGTAAAAAATGAATCAATACATACCAGCCAACTACACTGATAAACTCGCAAACTTCCGCAAAAAACTGCTATCCGGTCACGTACTGGGGTGCTTCTCCAAGACAACCGACAGCTCGGTCATTGAGGCGATAGGTTACAGCGGCATGGATTATGTCGTGCTGGATATGGAGCATTCGCCGATGACCACCGAGACCGTCAAGACGCACATGATGGCCCTGGGTATGACGCCCACGCTGGGTATTGTGCGGGTGGAGCGCTTCGACAGCATGCACATAGGCAAAGCGCTGGATCTGGGCGTCCATGGCATTATGGTCACTTCGGTGCAGAATGCCGAGCAGGCCTCCACGGCGATGCAGCTGGCCAAGTTTCATCCCACCGGAGAGCGTGGTGTGTGCCGTTTTGTGCGCGCCGGCAATTACGGTGAAAAGCCCAAGAACGATTATTTCCCCGAGGCAAACCGCAGTCTGATGGTGCTCCAGCTGGAGGGAAAAGAGGCGCTGGAGAACTTTGAGGAGATCATCGAAGTGGAAGGGATTGATGTGATCTTTATCGGTCCATACGACCTGTCACAATCTCTCGGAATTCCGGGCGACATCGAAAATCCAAAAATCACCGAAGCGGTTGACGGCATGATCGCCCGGGCCAACGAGCGGAATGTGCGACTGGGCATCTTCACCGACACCCCGAAGCAGCTGCGCCACTGGCGCGACCGCGGCATCGCCTTCCTCTCGTACTCGATTGAGATGTCCATACTGATTGAGGCACTTAAAAAAATACGCAGCGATCTTGAAACAGGTACTGAAAAATGATATCCAACGAACAATTTCTGAAATCACTGCAGCAGGAGGGCATCAGCCTGTTTACCGGTGTGCCCGATTCGCTGCTCAAGGAGATATGCGCATGCATCACCGCAAGCGTGGATGCCCGCCGGCATATTATCACTGCCAATGAAGGTGCGGCTGTAGCGTTGGCGACCGGACACCATATCGCCACTGGGGAGATGGCCTTGGTCTATATGCAGAATTCCGGTCTGGGAAATACCATCAATCCGCTGCTCTCCATCGCTGATCGGGAAGTGTACAGCATCCCCATGCTTCTGATGATCGGATGGCGCGGGGAGCCCGGAGTAAAAGATGAACCTCAGCATGTGAAACAGGGCCGGGTTCAGAACGATCTACTCGATGCCATGGAAATGCCTTATGAGGTGATTAGCGCCGATACACGGGATTATGCTCCGGTGATACGCCGGCTGATCGGTCAGGCCAGGGACGAAAGCCGGCCGGTTGCGCTGGTCGTGCAAAAAGGAACATTTGAAAAATGGGTTCCGGTACAAAATGAAGACCGCTCTGTCCACAAACCGGCTATAACAGCTCAGCTCATGCCGCGGGAAAAAGCCCTCGAAGAAATTGTGCACGCACTGGGTGACGACGATGTTGTGGTATCGACCACCGGCATGCCTTCGCGTGAAATATTTGAGATCCGCGCACGGGAGAACATGGGCCACCACCGGGACTTTCTGACAGTCGGATCGATGGGACACTGCTCTCAAATCGCACTCGGCTTGGCGCTGGGGCAGCCCGGACGCAGCGTATACTGCGTGGATGGCGACGGAGCGCTTATCATGCATATGGGATCGCTTGCCATCATCGCCAACAATGCACCGGCCAATTTTAAGCACATCGTGGTCAATAACGGCGCCCACGATTCTGTTGGCGGACAGCCCACCGTCGGGTTTGCGATCGATTTGCCCGCCATTGCCAGGGCGTGCGGCTATCGTGATGCGCGCAGGGTTTCGGATGCCGGAGAACTGAAGCAAAGCCTGACATGGCTTGCCCGTACCGACGGGCCTGTACTCCTCGAAGTGCGTGTCGCAAAAGGAGCGCGCAAGGACCTGGGACGCCCGACCCGGACCCCCGCCCAGAATAAAACCGACATGATGAGTCACCTTGGCAATCAGACAGAAGCAGTAAAATGAGCAGTGTGAAAGAACATATCGTAAAGGAATACATCGACACGGATTTCAGGATCGCACTGGACCAAATCCTGGAAAAAGAGCAGATCCGTTCGGTGCTGCTGTTCACCGGCAGAACTTCCTATGATCGCCTGCCTGCCAGGATGTATTTCGATGCGCTCGCTGCAAGAATCACCGTCACCCGTTACTCCGGCTTCGGCACCAACCCGTCGTATGATGAACTCGTTGCGGCGATTGACCGGCTCCAGGGAGCAAAAGCCGACATGGTCATTGCCATCGGCGGGGGAAGTGTCATTGATTTCGCGAAGCTTATGGCCATCTACCTGGACAACCGCGATGCGCTGGAAAACGGATTTCCGGATATGACCGGACTTAGCGTCACCGCACCGATAGTCGCCATCCCGACCACTTCCGGGTCGGGGAGCGAGGCGACCCATTTTGCAGTGATGTATCGCGGAGGCTCCAAGTACTCCCTGGTCTCACCGCAGATGCAGCCCGCCTGGGTGATCATTGATCCTGAGCTTGTAAGCACCATGCCGCCGGATCAGACGGCGGCCAGCGGCATCGACGCACTTTGTCAGGCTATGGAGTCACTCTGGGCGCGCAACGCCACAGACGAAAGCCGTGAGTTAGCCCGGCACGCCATCACCCTTATTCTTCCCCACATCGAACAGGCCTGCCGGCAGCCCGGCCATCGGAGCCGGAGGGCCATGGCACTCGGAGCATTTTATGCCGGCAAGGCCATCAATATCTCGAAGACAACCGGCCTCCATGCCATGTCATACTACCTGACCGACCATAAGGGCATTCCGCATGGAGAAGCTGTTGCGATGAATATGGAGATTTTTATTGAACTGAACCTGCCCGCCATCCCGGAAGTGATTCGGCAGGACTATTTCTCCCTTTTCAATGTTCAGGACATCCAGGAACTGACCCGGAGCATATCCGATCTGAAAAAAAATCTCGGTCTCAGGATGGATATTCTCGAGGCAGGGATTACTAGCCGGGAAGAGCTGGAAGCATATCTCGCCAGCGTCAACGAAGAGCGCATGGCCAATAACCCTAAAAAAATCAGTAACAAAGAACTATTAGATGTATATTGGTCCAGAATTCAAAACACCCGTTGAAGAACAATATGAAACATGATTTTCAGATAGACGACCCTGATATGAAGTTGCTTCGTCTTACTGACACGGTCATATTAAAAGACCGTGAAGCGTGGGTGGATCAGGGGACTCTGCTTGGACTGGTGCGGGACAAGCAGCTGATCGAATGGGATAATGACATCGACCTCTCCTGCATGCAAGAGGACAGGCCAAAAATCACGCTGCGTGATGCCCGCCGGCTGCTGGCCAGGGGGTATGTGGTGCTCACTTCTAAATTCGGATACACCATCAAAACGCTTGATAGCAGTTTAAAGACACGGAAAATTGATCTGACATTCATATACCGGAAAAATGGCCATATGTTGAAATCCTATTCCGATTTCGAGCATCAGAACGTCTTCGGTAAGATTTTTGAAAAGACAATCAAGGAATCCCTGGGACTGGTACGACGATCCCCAAAAAGCAGCATCAGGCTGATGGTCTGGATGTTCACCAATACCATCTCATGGTTCTATCGCAGCTATTTCATGAAAACGATAGATATGGAGTGTCCGGAGTGGCAGTTCGGGATGGACAAGGTGCCGCTTCTGGATGATTTTGACACCATCTTGATATACAGGGAACCCGATAGGTACATCGAGTACAAGTACGGTACGGACTGGCACGTACCAAAAAAAGATTGGGACTACACTACCGAAGATGGAGGAGTGATCAGCAACGAAAAATAATGGCAAACCGGATCAAAAAATGGTTTAAGAGGTATCTGCCGTCCATTTACCTGAGGCTAATTCAATTACGTCGAAAATTATTCGGCGCCCGCACCGATACAAATCATCTCAGAATACCCCCGGGCATGACAAAAAAGATGTTTTTTCAGTCACTGGAGGAAGCATCGGTCAATTATGTGGTACTAAACTGGTATGAACAGCATCCAGACAGTGATGCCGGTAAGGGCATTGAATTGCTGGTCGGTGACGACGATGCGGAGACCGTCCGCAACCTGCTGATCGAAGGGGATGAAGGGATCATCTGCGACATGTACAGCATTTCGGGTCTTCCCGGTTCATCATACAAGAATATGCCACTATTCCCACCAATGCTTTCAAAAGAAATTCTGGCTCATTCGCAGACCAGTGACAGGCATTTCCGTGTTCCCGCTGACGGGCATCGCTTTCTCTCGCTTGCCTACCGCACAGTATACCACTCTGGCTACCGGTCCGGTATACCATCGATAAATGATCCAAATGACAACGTTGGCAACAGTGGCGCAAGATCAAAATCCAAGAAAAAACGTGCTGCAGCTTCTGAAGTCGCAGCCGCAACGGTTTATGAGTTGGCCGGTAAACATCTGCCCGGCAAAGAATGCACCCTTGAGGGGCTCAATCAGTACCTCACCGAAAAAGGGTGGCAGCCGCCACGCGATATGCTCAGCCGCTCTGTGAAGCACAACCCCTGGGTGTTCGATCACTTCTTTGCCGGGGAAGATCCTTTGCCTGACAGGGAAAAAGGTCTGGCATGTTTTATCATCCGGGAGCAAGCAGCACTAAAAGGATACGTAAGTGCTTTTCTTTCTTCCATTGAAGAAAAGGGATTCGAGATCCTGCAGGTGATTAAACTTGAAGGCAAGACAAAATCGTCCGCAAAAAAAAATATTCGTGGCGGGAATTGGGACAGGGGAACCCATCCGGCCTCCGGCGGTGATCCGGTTATGATGGTGATTGCCCTTGATCGTCAACCCGAACCGGTTCCGGCCTATCTTGCAGAAAAATATCCCCTGCTGGATAACGCAAGGCTCTACTGGGCAAAAACCGGTCTTCGAAACCAGTTCAACGACAGCCTGAGGAACAAGGATCAGCACTGTTCGGTGCTTCATGCCACCGACAACGCGAAAGAGGCCTGGGAGTACATTGGCGTAGTGGTTCCGGATATCACGCCGGAAATCAATGAGCTTATTTACAAGGAACACTCAGTTAAATAGGAAAAACATGCTGAACGAATTATATATTGATCATCTCATCATTGTAACCGGACCAACCTCATCAGGGAAAACAACGCTCCTCAAAGCAATCCATGCTCGTGAAGTTGACCAGGAAACAGGAAAACTGCTGCCCGATGGCGTGCATGAGTGGCCCAATGTGCCCTCCATGAACACATTCACCAGAGAATTTGTAGAAAAATTAAATACTAGAAAAGATAAGCCATTGAAAGGCATGGTCATGCACTATGATTTTATGCGGCCATTCAAGAAGATTCTGAAAGGGTATGAGCTGGATAACATTGACCAGATTATCAACTGTGCCAACAGGGTAACGGTTTTAATCATAAAACCTGAAAGAGAGGTACTGCTCAAACAGCTGAAACAAGGCGAGCTGGAGGGTGGAGAGGTGAATGACGATGCAAGAAGTCTGCAAATGAGAAGCTACGTGACCCGCCTGTTTCATAAAATACCGGCCGGACCGCGCAATATGCTCAAAAAACTGCTGTTTCCGTCAGGCAGGGGGTCGGTAACGGACTTCAATAAAATCCTCTATTTTAAATATCAGGAGGAAGGTTGGGTGGAAGGATGGTACCGGAAATTCGAGAATTACCTGGCGAACAAAGGGGCGATTGGCAAACCCATCGATGTGATCTATGTAAAACCGTCGGGGGACAGCAAACAAAAATGGACATTAATCAAGTGAATTTCCGAACCGGAATGCATCTATGAACCTGCTTATAGTTGATAATAAACCGATTCGGAGGGGAGCCCAGATGTTCGGGCAGCATTTCAAGGATTATCTGAATGCGAACGGCCATGCATGCAGGCGTGTGTTTTTGTATCATCCGGGAGAGGAGACCTCGGAGCTGCCGTTTGATGTACATGATGTACTGCTTCAGGGCCGCATGGATCACCCGTTTGAACTGTTCCCTTCGGTCCAGCCGCAGCTGTGCCGGAAACTGGCGGCACAGATCAGCAAGTTCGATCCGGATGTGGTGCTACTGAATGGCGGCCGGGCTGTGAAATATGGCGCGGCTGCGAAGCGCTGGTACTACCGGGGCAGAGCGTCTTTCATAGTCCGCATCATCGATAGTGTGGTGTACTGGAATACCTCGAAAATTCGTCAATGGTACAGCAGAAATGTAGCAACGCCGCAGATGGATGGTGCTGTGGGTGTGGGTGACAAGGCGCTGCAGGAGTATCGTGACCTGTACGGCTATGACGGACCCGGAACAGCCATACCCCGGGCGTTCAATTTCGATGAATTCGGCGACCAGGATACGAAAACGGATGCCCGGATCGCACTGGATGCCGATCCCGCAGCGAAAGTGATCCTGTTTTTGGGGAACATCACGAAACAGAAACGGCCCGACCGGTTCGTCAGGGTTTTCCGGATGGTGCTGGAACGGGTGCCCGATGCCGTGGCATGGATGGTGGGTGACGGCAGGCTGCGGGCGGAGACCGAAGCGCTGGTGGAGGAACTGGGTCTCTCGGACAGGGTCCGCTTTTTCGGATACCAGGAAAAGGTGCAGCCTTTTATCACAGGCTGCGATCTGCTTTATATATCCAGTGATACCGAAGGTGTTCCCGGCATTGCGCTGGAATCGCTCTATCTGGAGCGACCCGTGGTCACCACCCGTGCCGGTGATGTGGGCATGGCGGTGATCAATGGCAAGACAGGCTACCTGTGCGACCTCAATGACCAGAACGACCAGACCGAAAAGATCACAGAACTGCTCCTGGATGAAAAAAAAGCGGCCCAAATGGGCCGGGAAGGCAGGAAGCATATCATCAGAAATTTCAATTTGTCCGATCTGGCTGGAAAATACCTCCGGTTCTTTGAGGAAGTGCAACAGAAACGTCAGCATTCATAATTAACAAAAGTGATCATCGAAGTCTACGGTATCGCAGGAGCAGGAAAGTCCACGTATGTGATCGACAATAGCAACATGGTGAAAGTCAAGGTCTCATTGCTTTTGAAACTCAGGGTGCTGCTGCGCCTTCTGACCAAAGACCTGCTGCCTTTCTTAAGGCTTTCTATTCGTTTCCGGGACAAAAAAAGACGCAAAATAGTGTTCTTTATCTTTTACAAGATGAATGCAGCTGAACTTTTGGGTGATAATAGTAAAGAAAAGATGATATATGATCAGGGTCCGATCTACAATCTGAGCCGCCTCTTGTATAAAAGCACTGATGAAGAGTGGGAAAAAAACAGGCATGATATTGATAAGCTGTTGCAGCGCATGAAGAAAGTTTACGACGAAACGATCTACCTGCGTTGTCCGGTGAATATTGTACTTCACCGGCTTCATACCCGCAGCAAATCCCATTTTGCAAAGAAACTGGATGAGACCGAAACAAAGAAGCGGCTCGGCCGGTGGGAAGTGAGCTATGAGTTCATTCAGGAAAAGCTGAATTCCAAAGTCATCGAGAACTATTGATGATATGCCTGAACAGAAAAGGACGGAATATGCCGCAGCCTCCCGGGATGTCCCGCTCGAGCAGGCAGAGGTAATAATTGTCTGGAATGCAATTACAGAAATAAAACCGGAATCGTCGCGAATAATGACTATCCCGAACCAATAATCAGGAGTTACTTTTGACTGGCTTTTATCTTACTTGGTTTTTTGTACTGATAACGGTACTGATGATCTTTCTCTTCACGGGTCAAGACATGAAGCTCCGGAAAGTGCTGTTTATTGCGCTTGCGGTGCGTCTGGCCCTCATGGTCATAGATGCCTATATCTATTCCGGCCTGCCGTACCTGACTGCGGCCGACGCTAGCCGGTTCCAGCGCAGGGCAATAGAGTTTTCCATGATCGGATTCTCGGATTTGATTACCTGGCCGCTGCCAGGTGGCGCAGGTCTGTATGCCTATTTCATGGGGACGGTCTACGCGCTGTTCGGCACCGATGAGCACACCCTCATCCGTGCCATAAACATCATGGCTGGTGTGTTCACGCTCTACAATGCCTATCACATCTCCCGGATGCTCTGGACCCGTAAAGTTGCCCTTCAAAACACGATGATTCTCGCAGTTTTCCCGATATTGGCCGTATATGCTCAAAACCCGATCCGGGAGGCGTTTGTGGTCTATTTTCTCAGTCTTGGACTGATGTATTATGTGTCCTGGATCAAATTACGGAGACCGCACTATATCGCACTTGCCGTGGTCGGCTTCGGGTTGAGTACGGCGTTTCATATGGGTGCGTTAATGGCACTGCTGGGTTTGGGTGTGTATCAGTTTTGGCTCATCCTCACCTCTCTGCTCAAGGGACGAATCCTGATGTTCCTGAGTTCTGCAGTGGCTGTTCTTGTTGTTGGGTTGGGCCTGTATTATCTGAATGCAACCGGTTGGGGGCTGAGCACCATCGGCGGGGAAGGCGCCATCGGTGAATTCGGTGTTGAAGAGCTGATTCAGGAGAGGGGGGGAGACCGGCGTGCCGGCAGGGCGAGTTATCTGCAGGGACTCACCGCGTCCAATCCGGCGGATGTGTTCTGGCAGACACCCATCCGCAGCGCCTACTTCCTGTTTGCACCCTTCCCATGGATGATTGGATCCGCCTGGGATCTGGTCGGACTATTTGACGGGCTGCTCTATCTGCTTGTCTTTTTCGGTATATATAAATCTTTTCCAGTGATTCGAAAGGACCCGGCTGCCATGGCCATGCTCGTGATGCTTCTGGGAATGATAATGGCGTTCGCCTGGGGAGTTACCAACTACGGAACAGGCATGAGGCACAGAGCCAAAATTATCACTCTTGCCATCTCATTGACTCCCTATCTTTTCCCACTTAGAAAAATTGTATACGACAAAGTAAAAAACAAGGTAAATCTGATTTATACAAGCAAGTGGCTGCAACCCTGAACGCACCAGTGCTTCCCTTAACAAGCCGGCACAAGCCGTTATTTCCAGGCAAAATAAGCGATATTAAGACTTTCTAATCTCTTAACCGCTCATATGTTTGCCTGAATGTGCGCTATTGATGGGATAATGTGCATTTAGACGCATACCTTCATTAAGACATTCTAATCTGCAAAACTTGAATTTATTTGCACTTGAGGATAGTTTACTAATGAATACAGAGTCAAGGTTCCTGGTTGTTCGCACCAGGGCCTGAAAAAGTGTAACTGCCCGTTACCGGGCCGGAATCAAACGGTGAAACAATCAAACGATAATTAAATCAAATCGAAATACATTTTGTCCGATAAAATTCTTTTTGTTGCAGCCAACGCCCGTTCGCTAATCGCCAACCGGGGTGATCTTATCCTGCAGCTGAAGCAGCTCGGTCATGATGTACATGCCCTGATTCCGGATTATGATTTTCTGCCGGAAGTGGAGGACCTGGGCATAAGCTATGATCTGATACAGCTCAGCCGCACGGGAGTGGATCCATGGTCTGATTTTCGATCATACAGAATGCTCAAGCGCCTGATCCGCTGCTATAACCCCGATATCGTGTACAGTTATTCCATTAAACCGGTCATCTACGGATCACTGGCCGCCCGGGCATGCAACGTGCCCATGGTTGCCGCCATGATTACCGGCATGGGCTATCTGTTCACAGGAGAAACACTGCGCCAGCGCCTGCTGCGACGCGTGGCATCCATGCTTTACCGCCGCGGACTGTCTGCTGCCGACCGCATCTTTTTCCAGAATCCCGATGATCTGGCCCTGTTCCGGTCACTGAACATCATCACCGGCCGTGATGAGCACAAAATCGTTCGAACCAACGGGTCGGGTATCAATCTGGAGCGTTTTCCCCAATCACCTGCTCCCGCACCGCCCGAGGCACCGCTTGCGTTTCTGATGATTGCACGGCTTCTGCAGGACAAGGGTGTCCGGGAATTTGTCCGTGCCGCCGAAAAGCTGCATTCCAGCTATCCGGAAGTCCGGTTTCAGGTGGTCGGTCCCCATGACCCCACGCTTCCCCATGCGCTTCCCGCCGGCGAAGTTGAGCAGTGGAAACGAAATGGTGTTGTGGAGTTTATTGGAGGGGTGAAGGATGTTCGCCCGTATCTGAAAACGTGCAGCGTTTATGTGCTGCCATCATATCGCGAAGGTACGCCTCGATCGGTGCTCGAAGCCATGGCGACCGGCCGTGCCGTAATAACCACCGACACGCCCGGATGCCGCGAGACGGTGATCGAAGATGATAACGGCTTCCTGGTGCCTGTCAGGTCGGCAGATGCTCTGGCATCCCGTATGGAAGCGTTTATTCGCAGCCCCGATCTGATTGCAGCAATGGGCCGGAACAGCCGGAAGCTGGCAGAAGAAAAATACGACGTTCGCAAAGTAAACAGCACCATAATGGAAGCGATGAATGTGAATGGAACCAATGGATCGGAGACAGCAAGTGAAACAATCAGCGATGTGGAGATTAAGGTAAAGGAAGGTGAACGTCATGGCTAAAACCCTTCTTATACGGTTGATCAAAACTCCGGAAAAGCTGTACAGCGATTTTCAGACGATCCGGAATGAGCGCAAGATCAGAAAGGGTCAACAGCCTTGGCCCTATAAAAGCCTTTATGATGTGGTCTGGGTCGATCCGGCTTCCGTCATCGGCACTATGTACAAAAGGGACCGGTTTCCATACAGTTACCGCGGACGCATACTTCCGGGTGACTGGGACAGAAACATCAAGGATGTCGAAGATTCTACCGCGTTCATGGTTCTGCATCAGAGATATGTGGAAGGCAAGGAGTGGGAAGAGATTTTGCAGAATCCCCGGCTGCGGGTCGGACAGCTCGATGAAAAGCAGATCCGTAAATACCGGGAAAAAGCCGCGATGAGGGATGCTGTGTATCAGAGCTTGAAGGAATCGGGATGGAAATTGAGTGAAGTGAAAAAGAAATCCACCTTTCTCACCGATGAACTGAATGTAAATGTGGCCAGGGACGGTTCTTTTATACGGAACAACAGCGGGATACACCGCCTGGTTATGGCCCGGTTTCTCGGGATTGACCGCATCCCCTGTCTGATTCATGTAGTGCACAGCGAGTTCATTGGAATCATGAAAGCAAAGGCCTCCAAAGAGGAGGCAAGTAGTCATTCAGATCTTATCAGAAGTAATAACAACTATATGGCGCAATCGCCGGATGAGCATCATCAGAATTGAACCCTTCTCACAAGCAACTGAAGCGAACACTTGAAACGAATTTTTGACATAGTGGCATCATCGCTGGGACTCTTGGTCCTGTCGCCGCTCCTTTTGCTGCTGGCGCTGTGGATCAAACTGGATTCACACGGCCCCGTCTTTTTCCGCCAAAAGCGGATCGGACGCAGCCGGCAGCCGTTCTATGTATTGAAGTTCCGCACCATGACCCACCGTGATCCTGACACCATCGATCAGCATGCCGAGCAGGTCGTAAGCACCGGTGACGATCAGCGCATCACCCGGGCCGGACGATTCCTGCGCATAACCAGCCTCGATGAGATCCCTCAGCTTTTTAATATCCTGAAAGGGGACATGAGCCTGGTGGGACCCCGGCCGGTGATCCCCGAGCAGCTCGAAGTCGTGCCGCTCTGGTTTGACGACAGGTTCCGCGTGCGGCCCGGCATCACCGGCCTGGCGCAGGTCAAAGGGCGACGCAGCCTCAGCTGGGAGCAGCAGCTTGAATACGACACCACCTACGCCCGCAAGCCGGGCCTGTTGCGCGATATGGGAATTTTATTGCAAACCGTATGGGTTATTCTAACAGCCAAAGGCATTTACGGAGACGAATCTAAAAACTGGCGGGCCTATCGCGATAAGTGGGCGCGTCATTCACAAAAGGAGAACTCATGATTTACATGTTTATCACCAACGAGCCCGAAATGGCTGCCTATGCCTGGGAAAGCGGGGTTCACCGTATCTTTGTTGATATGGAATGGATGGGGAAATACGAGCGGCAGGGATTTCTCGATACGCATATGGCCCTGAGTACATCCGAGGATGTTGCCGCCATCCGCAAAAGGCTTCCCGATGCCGAGATCATGACGCGCATCAATCCGGTGCATTCCGAGTCATTTGTGGAGATCGATGCATCTATTGAAGCCGGCACCGATGTGATCATGCTGCCCATGTTCAATACAGCCGATGAAGTGGAGAAAGTGATCCGGCTTATAGACGGCCGTGTGCGGCTCTGTCTGCTACTGGAGACACCGCAGGCGCTCACCCGCCTGGATGATATCCTGGAATACAGCGCCGGCATTGACGAAATCCATCTCGGACTCAATGACATGCACCTGGCCATGGGACTCGATTTCATGTTCGAGCTGCTCAGCGGCGGTATTGTCGAATATGCCGCCCGAAAGATTCAGAACCATGACATCCGATTTGGTTTCGGTGGCATTTCCCGCGTGGGTCGCAAGGACGCCGTTTCATCAAAACTGATTATCGGGGAACATATCCGGCTTGGGTCGGAAATGGTGATCCTGTCACGAGCATTTCGTATGGGCATCAACGACGTTGAAGAACTGCGGGGCAAGATCAACCTGCGCACTGAGATTACCCGGGTGGATGAATGTGTGAGCAGCTTCCGAAGCTTCAGCCAGAAACAGCTCGAGGAAAACCGCCGCAAGCTGGTGATCGCTGTTCGTAATTTTGTATCGTCAAAACGCGAGGAACTTGCAGTATGAAACCGGCCAACGCACTTTTCCTGCAGAAACCGGATGTACTGGACCGGCAGCGGACGCACCTCGAGGAGCTGTTCGCCCGCTACCTGCCCGGCACAACCTCCCGTTTTGCCGGAAATCCGGATGATATCCCTTCCGGGGAGGCGTTTGATCTGGTCATTACCCCACAGCTTGACTGGCTGCCCGATGCCCTGGCACGCATACCGCGTCCGGAGCGCATCCACCTGACCAGTGCAGGCCGCGACCGGCTCGATGCCATGGATCTGGATCTGGCTGATATCACCGTCACCACATCGTCCGGAGTCAACGCCACGGCCATAGCTGAATATGTGATCGGTGGAATTCTGATTCACTCCAAACAGTTTCACCGCTTCCGCGATCTGCAGCACCAGCACGAATGGCAGCGCACCTGGCTCACAGAGCTCACCGGCGCGCGCCTCGGCATGGTGGGGCTGGGCAATATCGGCAGCCGTGTTGTGAAGCGTGCTGTACCTTTCGGCATGGTGATAAGAGGGTGTGATCCCATCGTGCGTGATATGCCGGGCGTGGAAAGAGTGCATGGCGTGGATGAAGTAGCCGCGCTTGCCGCCTGGTGTGATATCCTGGTGCTCGGCGTCCCGCTCACCCCGCATACCCGCGGACTCATCAACGCAGGTGTGTTCGGGAGGATGCGGCCCGGCTCACTTCTTGTCAATGTCTCACGCGGTCCGGTTGTTGATGAAACCGCACTTATTGATGCCCTGCGGAATGGCATCCCGGAAGGAGCCGTGCTCGACGTATTCGATGAAGAGCCGCTTCCTTCCAAACACCCGTTTTGGACCATGCCGCAGGTGGTCCTTACCCCGCATGTGGCCGGAACAACACAACGCTACATGGAGAACATGTTTCAGATGATCGCCCGGAAACCGGAGACCGTCCTGCATAACCAATGAACCATAAAGTGCTTATAGATAGCTTGTAGAGAGTTTATATAGAAAAGAGGACCATATCATGAAACTATTTCTGAAATATCTTGCCGATCTGACTATATGGACGCTGGCTCTGCCACTCGCATATTTTCTGCGCATCGAGATGCAAGTGACAGAACATGCAAGCGATATCGCCCTGCTGACCGTTATGGCCATACCCATCAAAGCTGCAGTACTTTATGTGCTTAGATTTCATCTGCAGTCATGGAAAAGAATAGGAATCTGGGATCTGTCCCGGATTATCCAGGGTGTGGTGATCGTCACACTGCTGATAATGGCATCGCTCTTTTTTATCAGACAGGGTTTTTATATTCCTCGGAGTGTACCGGTCATCGAGGCGGGACTTACCATTATCATGCTTGGCAGCGTCCGGCTTGTAACCCGGCTAAAAAGTGAGACGGTTCGCCGTTCGCTGGTCAGAAGTACCTCCCGAAAGGTAGCACGGGTATTGGTAGCCGGAGCCGGCGAGGCGGGAACCATGCTCGCACGTGAGGTGCGCCGCCATCCCGAATCCTATATGGAAATTGTCGGTTTTCTGGATGATAACCCCACCAAACAGAAAGAGTGGTACCTGGGATACGCTATCCTTGGGGATCTGGATGAGCTAACGGAAGTCGCTCACAAATACCAGGTAGATAAAGTGGTAATCGCCATGCCGACGGTTCCCGGTGAGGTGATCCGAAAAGTGGTGACCATGGCGCAGGAAGCCGGCGTCGAGTCGCAGATTATGCCCGGTCTCTATGAGCTGCTCAGCGGCAATTTCAACATCGCAAAACTTCGCAGGGTAGAGGTGTCTGACTTGCTGCGACGCAAACAGGTTGAGCTCGATGTGGCCCCGATCTCCGAATATCTGTATGAACGTACGGTACTTGTGACCGGCGCGGGCGGCTCCATTGGCAGCGAAATCGTACGCCAGATGATCCGCTTTAATCCGCGCCACATTCTGCTTCTCGGCCGCGGTGAAAACAGCATCTTTAAAGTGGAACGCGAATTCAGTTCCGAATACCCGAAGGTCACCTTCACACCATTGATTACCGATGTGCGTGACCGCGATTCACTGGAACATGTCTTCCAAAAATATCGCCCGCAGGTGGTATTCCATTCTGCAGCGCACAAGCATGTGCCGCTCATGGAGGCCAATCCCGACCAGGCGATCCTGAACAATGTCGGCGGAACACGCAATCTGGCCGAACTGGCGCTGGAATACGAAGTGGAACGCTTTGTCAATGTGTCATCGGACAAGTCGGTGAATCCGACCTCGGTCATGGGCTGTACCAAACGGGTGGCAGAATATGTGGTCCACCGGGCATCATTGCGTGCCAAAAAGAATCAATCGTTCGTTTCGGTGCGCTTTGGCAATGTACTGGGTAGCCGCGGCAGCGTCGTGCCGCTTTTCAAACGGCAAATTGAATCCGGCGGACCGGTAACCATTACCCATCCGGAAATGACCCGCTATTTTATGACCATCCCCGAAGCCTCGCAACTGGTGTTGCAGGCCGGTGGACTCAATAACAACGGTTCGGTCTATGTACTTGATATGGGACAGCCGGTGAAGATCGTTGATCTGGCCCGTGACCTGATCCGCCTGTGCGGCTTTCTGCCGGATCAGGATATCGAAATCGTGTACACCGGCATGCGTCCGGGCGAAAAACTGTATGAGGAACTGCTGACCGACGAGGAGGGAACCACCGCTACCTGCCATGAAAAAATCTTTACGGCAAAAACGAATGGTCCGGCCGCCGGAGAATTCGAAGGCATGGTTGAAGATCTGTTTACATCCGCGCTGGAACAGAACGGTGAGCAGATCCGGCGGCATTTGAAACGGATCATACCCACCTACAACTACGGCAAGCAGGGAAAGGCAAAACATCTGCCAGAGACCGGCTCGATACCTTCGAAACCGGAGGGTAATCCACCACAACACAAAGTGAGGCAATCGCCAAAAAAGCATGACAGGTCCGGGAAAATTCTGGCTGCCCGGGCCGTGCACAGCCCGACAGAGATGAATTCCAACTGATCCGGCGAGACCTGTTCATCATACACGCGGCATCCCGGCGGTCTTTTCTTGCTGAAGTCATCGGAATTATTTTTATCCGATGCCCTAACTTGTTAAGTTCTGTCTCTCATTTATTCCATGGATCATAGCGGAAATCATCTCATGAAGCAAGAAACGCACGCTGCTGCAGCGCTGGATACTCTTTTAACTAAAATCGACACCCGCTCCTATACCGTGGGCATCGTGGGACTCGGCTATGTCGGACTCCCGCTCATGTGGACCTTTCACGAAAAGCAGATGCCCGTGCTTGGCTTCGACATCGACAGCGA
The DNA here is from genome assembly GCA_007134845.1 of Balneolales bacterium. Lineage (GTDB taxonomy): Bacteria > Bacteroidota > Rhodothermia > Balneolales > Natronogracilivirgulaceae > SKNL01. The sequence goes on along the minus strand of SLKA01000058.1, from coordinate 10,988 downwards.
GAAAGTCGATGCCATCAATGCCGGCCGCTCCTACATAAAGCACCTCGGAGAGCCGATGATGCGGAAACTGGCCGAATCGGATCTGTGCGATGCCACCGTCGATTTCAGCCGCATTCCCGAAGCCGATGCCATCCTCCTGTGTGTACCAACCCCCCTTGACGAGTACCGCGAGCCGGATATGACCTATATCGAGGGCACAGTGCGCACCATCGCTCCACACTTGCGCAAGGGGCATCTGGTGATCCTGGAATCAACCACCTATCCCGGCACCACCGAAGAGCTGATCATCCCGCTCCTGGAACAGATATCCGGACTCAGCGCAGAGACCGATTTCTACGTGGGATACAGCCCGGAACGCGAGGATCCCGGCAATGCCGATTTCAATACGGCAAAAATTCCGAAAGTGGTAGGCGGACACGGAGCGGATGCCCTGCGTCTCTCCATGGCAGTCTACGACACCGCCATCGTGCAAACTGTGCCGGTCAGTGACACACGCACCGCCGAGGCTGTCAAGCTCACCGAGAATATCTTCCGGTCGGTCAATATCGCCCTGGTGAACGAGTTGAAGGTGGTGTTTCATGCCATGGGCATCGATGTCCACGAAGTGATCGACGCAGCCGCCACCAAACCGTTCGGTTTCATGAAGTTTACGCCCGGCCCGGGCCTGGGCGGACACTGCATCCCCATCGATCCGTTCTATCTGACCTGGAAAGCACGCCAGTATGAACAAAACACCCGTTTTATCGAACTGGCCGGTGAAGTCAACACCGAAATGCCCCGCTACGTGCTGCGCCGGACTATCGAGGCCCTCAATTCGCTCAAAAAATCGATCAACGGTAGCCGCATCCTCCTGATTGGACTTGCCTACAAGCCCGATGTGGATGATGATCGCGAATCGCCGACCTACAAACTGATGGATCTCTACACCGGAATGGGCGCCGAAGTGGCGTACTTTGATCCCTACGTTCCGGTCATCCGTCCGAGCCGCGAACACGGGCACTGGGCCGGTACGCCGTCCGTGAGCTGGGATCGCGAAACCGTCTCCGCCTTTGATGCCGTGGTCATCGCCACCAATCACTCCGAGATCGATTACGACCTTCTTGCCGGGTGGGCGGACTGCATCATCGATACACGCAACGCCATGAACGGCCGCAAGGGCGTGCGTGAAGGTCAGGTATGGAAAGCCTGATTCCACGAGTTAAATCCAACAATTCAATTGGTTTTGATTAAAAAAATTTAATATTATAGGCCGAAGCGATTACTAAACACGCTATACCATCTATGACGACCTATACTATCCCTCTTTGCAGACAAAATTCATTGGTTGCACTGGCCATTGCCGTCCTTTTCACTTTTACCGGAGCACTTTCCGCATATGGTCAGGCGCAGGAGGGAGCAGGCCAACGTGAATCCATACCCGATCTGAACCGCTGGAATGTCCAACTGTCTACCGGCACTTACATGGGTGTGACAGGCGGAGGCGCCACTCCGTTCTTCGGATCGCTTGGTAGTAGATCCCGATTCTACAACCCCACTTTCGGGCTTGATGTGGAGTACATGCCGTCCATCTTTCTCGGACTCAAGGCAGGATATGTCTACTCGGTGCTCGAAAATCGGGACGGGTTTTCGTCCTACAAAAACAACTATCAGATGTTCAGCCTCGGTGTGAATTTCTACCTGTTCAAGCTTTTTGATATTTCATATCCGCTGGACCGTATCAACCCCTATGTGACAATGAGGACCGGCTACAGCAAAAGCAGCCTCTCCGAGCTCAGGGACCGCAGCGACCGAAGCGCATTCCATGGTCACTACGGATTGGGAGTGGGCTCCCGGTTTCGGATCAACGACCGCGTCGATGCCACCGCAGCCTATCATTACACGTTTTACAACCCGGCAATCCGCCTGGACGGGCAAAACCGTTCCGGACTCTATGAAACCCAGCGTCTGGCCGGTTTCACCATCGGACTATCCGTCAAGATCGGCAGCACCAGTCGCCCCAGCGCCCGCTGGTTCACGCGACCGCGCCATTCGGCCCCCAATATCATTTTTATCTGATCAGGAGTGACCGGGATTTTTTCCGGATGGGACGCCACAACGCCTTAGCACGGATGTTGTTATTGTATCAATGTGGTATTATATTCATGGAACAACATTCAGGTTAATACTCAATCTGATCTGAAATGTTATGAGGGTTTTTGCGAGTCGAATGTGAACTATTGTACCCGATCATGTTCTGAATGAAACTGATTTGCCGTTCGTAACTTCACACATTAGAACCATAATCAGACCAAAGAATCATTTTAAAACATATTAATACAGCTGCAGTTTTTCCTTTGAATACTTATAATGATCATAAAAAATTATTCCTATGAAGATTCAGAAAACAAACTGTTTTCTCTCCAGGACAATGATGGCAGTTGTACTGGCAGCCATGCTGTGCATGCCGGTGACAACCCTGGCGCAGGATTCCGGACAGATTCCTCCCAAGCCTGACCTCAGAAAATGGAGTGTGCAGTTTTTCGGGGGAACCTTCATTGCCAGAACGGATATGGGTATCACCCCATTCACCGGATCGACCGGAGTGCGGACAGACCTTTTCAATCCATCATTTGGAGCCGGCATCGAATATATGGCAACACCTTCTCTCGGAGTGAATATTCGCTACACCTATTCCATGATTGAAAATGATCCCGATTTCCGCCCTTACGAGAACATCTATCAGTCAGTATCCGGCGGAGTGAGCCTCTACATTCTGAATCTGACCATGCTTGACCGGGGACACCGCTGGTTCAACCCCTACATCTCCCTGAATGCCGGTGTGGGACACAGCAGTCTGTCGGGCATGGACGGGGTGGCTGACCGAAGCGATCAGATAGGTCATTACGGGTTCGGTTTCGGTACCCGGATCCGGCTGGGCAGTGCCGTCGACATCTCGCTTGACTACATGTACCACCAGTTCAATCCCGGATTTCAGCTGGACGGCTATCCAACCGTAAATGGCGTTCGCCAAAACGATCGCCTTGCCGGTTTCATGGGCGGACTCGTATTCAATCTCGGAACCTCACGGCGTCAGCATGCCCGTTGGTATTCCCCCGTTCCTGCGACACAGGAGTGGCGAAGAAGCGTGGATGATGCCGTAACAGGCCGCGAGGATGAGTGGGACCGGTTGATGAGTGACCTTGAAACTCAGGATGCCCGTCTGACTGAAATCAATCGGGAGATGCAGGACAAGGCCCAGCGCAGTGAGGTTGAAGATGCACGGCGAACCATTACCGCCCTTGAGTTGCAAATAGCCGAACTGGAAGAACAGCTTGGCAGCGATATGGAACGCATTGACGAGATCCATCAGGCCGCCGGCATCGCACACCTGAAGAAATCGATACAACCGGGCATCTACATACAGACGTATGCCGCATGGAGCACACGTCTGACACACCGTGCACTTGAAATGACACGTGATGGACTGGCACAACGCGGCTATGAAACAGACCGGCTGTCGTTCTTCATCTACCAACTGCCTAATGGCCTGTACAGCGTTCAGATCGGCAACCTGACAAGCATGGATGATGCCGACGACGTGCTCACCGGTGTCCTGGATGTCTTTGATGATTCCTATATTCGTGAACACCGGGCTGAATAGGCACAAATGACACGAGCGCTTGCCGGTTTCTTCTGTCTGACCTCCGGAAGTATAACGAAATTTAAAGTCCGCAAGGGATGATGTCGCTGTCCTCTGCGGACTTTTTTACTATGACATAGCGAAATTCGAAATCAAAAAAGAAATGAACATTCTGGTTACCGGCGCGGCCGGTTTTATTGGCTTTCACCTTTCAAAACGCCTGCTTGCCGATGGTCATACCGTCACCGGGCTGGACAACCTCAACAACTACTACGATCCGAAGCTCAAACACGACCGGCTTGGCCAGCTCGGTGTGGATCTTGAAGCCGGCACCGATCCCGGTGCAGATTCCGGTGTAGGAACCAAAGCCGATGCAAGTGCCAGAGCCGGTGCAGGTGCCGATGTTCCTGCCACTGCCGCCGCTCCGTTCCGGTTTGTGCGTCTTGAGCTGGCAGACAGAGAGGGGATAAATGAGCTTTTTTCAAACAGTGCGTTTGATGCCGTGGTGCATCTGGCGGCCCAGGCCGGCGTGCGGTACAGTCTGCAGAACCCGCATTCCTACATCGACAGCAATATCACCGGTTTCCTGAATATTCTGGAAGCCTGCAGACACCATCCGGTTTCCCATCTGGTCTACGCCTCCTCCAGTTCGGTCTATGGCGCCAACACGCAGATGCCCTTTTCGGTGCGTGATAATGTGGACCATCCCGTCTCCCTCTACGCCGCCACCAAGAAATCCAACGAGCTGATGGCCCACACCTACAGCCACCTCTACGGGATACCATCAACCGGACTTCGGTTTTTTACGGTCTACGGACCCTGGGGACGGCCCGACATGGCCTTGTTTCTGTTTGCCGAAGCCATGACATCCGGCAAACCGATCGATGTTTACAACCACGGAAAGATGGAGCGCGACTTCACCTATGTCGACGATATCGTTGAGAGCATTGTGCGGCTCATTCCAAAACCGCCGGTGGGAGAGAAGGAGTGGTCCGGTGATGCACCTGATCCGTCAACCAGCTTTGCACCCTATCGCATATTCAATATCGGTCACAACCAGCCGGTTGCGCTGATGGATTATATCGCCGAGCTCGAAAAACATCTGGGCGTCAAGGCGAAAAAGAACATGATGGATATTCAGCCGGGTGATGTGCCCCGGACATGGGCCGATGTATCCGACCTGTTCGAGTACATAGGGTACAAACCGAAAGTAGATGTCTCACAAGGAATTGCAGAATTTGTTAGCTGGTATCGGAGCTACTTCGGAAAATGAGCCTTTAAAGTGTTTTTTTCCTTAATTTTTTGCATGTTTGCATCAGGCTCATCCCAACCGAAAACGAAGATATTAATTCATACGCACATGAGGCACCTATACGGATTCCTGAATCACTTATTGTCTGTTCTTCCTGCCGGGCATACGAGTGAGCGCCGCAAGGTCGCGATGCTGACCCTGTCCCTGACGTTGACACTCGTGTTTGCGGCTCCGGTGCTGACTGTGAGCAATCCGACAGGAAATATCAGCTACCCGGTGCCTTCGCCATCCAATCCTGACATCATGGCTTATACCCGTCAGGATGACAACCAGCGCTACCTGCATATATATCATATCGCAACCGGTATCGATGAACGTGTGACCCGTGTAACCAGAACGGAACAGAATCCGGGGAATCCCACAAACCCCATAAGATCATCTACACGCACCGAAACCGAAGAGATGATGAGAAAGGCCGGACTGCCATCCGGACATTTTGAGGGAGATTTTTCCTGGTGGCCGGTGCTGGACCAGTTCGGATACAAATGGTTTACATTTACGGGAACCAAATCCGGCAAAACGCAGCTGCACATTGGTTACATCACCTCCAATGCTACGCTGAACATGGCAGTATTTCCCATCGCTTTCGGAAATGTGGTTACCAATCCGGTGTTTTCACCTGACGGAAATGCCCTTGTTTTTTCCGCTGACGGTGACCTCTACCTCGTACCGGATATCGGTAAGGTGATCCGAATGAGGGATTTTTCCGAGATGAATCCGGTGAGGATAACCGATAATCCGAACGGATGTTACTTTCCTGCCTGGTCGCATGACAGCAGAATGATCGCCTATCAAAGCAGTCCGGTAGAAGGCGACCGGGAGGATCGTGAATCAATCTATGTGATCGATGTTCAAACGGTCCGCCCCGGACTACTGCCCCGGTCCCATCTGGTTTCGGTCATTGACACTGGAAATGCAGGGGCCAGCCATCTGCGCCCTTCATGGGCCCCATCAACACGAACACTGGCTTTTTACGAGCACTTCGATGCGAATGCAGGACAGGACACCGATCCGGACGTCGGGGGTGAAATCACGGAAAATGAACCGGATTTGGACCATCCATCCGGTGGGGAGCCCTTTACGGAAATGAATATCCGGCTTTTACATCTGGAGTATGACCGAAACCAAAACAGGTGGAGAGGACAGCCACTTCCGGGTACCGCCCAGGCCTATATCGCTGAAATGGCAAGAGCTTTTCCTAGAAGCGGACCGCAATGGGCCACCATCGATTTCGACCGGCGCGAGGTGACCGGCATCCTGTGGGTGAAACACGACCCTGATCTTGATCATCCGCTCTATTTTTCAAATTTGATCCGGTACAGCGAGGGCAGAAGTGATTTCACCATGAATCTGTTCAGCTTCAGCAACCGGTTTGACTGGCTTGATCCAACCGGCAATAACCGCTATCCGGCAGTTGCACGGGCCGACCGGCAAACCCGCTACGTATATGTTGCCCGGCTTGATGATGAGGATCAGCTCAAGGTCGCAGACCGTCGCTCGACCACAAGTGAACCGGTGGTCAGGAAAGAAATTCAAGATGTCCCTGCAACCATACGCAGCGGTCTTTACCCGGGATGGGGACATTTCCATATTGGTGAAAACCGCCGTGGAGCCTATATGGCCGGTACGTTTACAGTACTTGCCGGCGCTACGGTATTCAGCTCGGTGCACCGATATCAGACGACAGGGAAGCGTCCGGGCAATACCTTCCTGCTTTCGCTCGGAACAGCCACTGCGGCTTTCTGGGTGTTTAATATTTACGACCTGCAGCGCCATCTCCCGGCGTACAGGACACTCCCGGTGTCCGCCACATTTGAAGCCTATATGGGTGAAAGTAGAACACCGGACCAGGTCAGCCGCGAGGATGTGATCCGGAGTGCCAGTAAAACCCGTGCAATGACGCTCTCAGCTCTTTATCCCGGTTTGGGCCATCTCTATATCCATCAAAAACCCAAAGCATTTGTGCTTACCGGAGTGTTTACAACCCTGGCCGGATCGACATTCGCAGGCGCAGCGTACCGGTATAACTATCCCGGTCCGACGCCCTCAAATGAAGTCCTGATCGCTATGGGCGCTGCAACACTTGGAATCTGGATTTACAGTTTGATTGATCTGCACCAATCCTTTACCTATGCTTTTTTTGCGGATGCAGGCCACAGCGAAGCACCCGGCGTGACGCATGCATCGTTGCGCCAGCCTTACGTAGCCATGGGCCCCAAAGTTGAATACTTGCAGATTGGAAATCGGCCTTACAGAGAGTATGCCGCATTTGGCTTTTCCCTATCCTTTTAACCCGAAGCGATGCTGCATCCTGCCGGGAAGCCATCGATGATGAAACAGGATGCCCGGTTGCACTTGTGGCAACGCATGGTGGAATTGCGTGCACTTCATCCGGAACGCAACGTCCGGCAACTGCCCGCGGGTAAAGGTCAGTAGGTGGCATTACCCCAGCGAATACCGAGGAAAATACCGGTATGGTTTGCCAGCTCACCGGTATCAAAACTGAACGATAGGGTCATGCGCAATTCATTCAGGAGAGAGTTGGGGTCGTTCGTGAACTGCCCGTCGAACCACGGAACACGGCCTGTGAGTTCCAGCATGGTATGATATTGCACCGGCTTTTCTGCGAAAGGTGCATCCGGATTGATAATCTGATTGAAGATGTCAATGTTATCGTAGACGCCCTGGTGCCGTGCGCGCGTGATCAGCAGCCGGTACCCCCTGAGCACCTGTCCGGCGGCCGACACCGCTGTCAGGTTGCTGTTTGCCAATCCGGACAGATCTCCATCCACACCGAGATGCCACGCCTGCACCCGGTTGCTGACGAACTGACGCCAGGTAAATGTTCCGTCAGGATAATAAAACCGCCCACGGTCCTGCTGCAAAAGCAGGGGGGATCCCATGGAAAACTCTCGGTAGGTCCATCCGTTGATGAATATATAGTGGTTGTAGTATTGATCCCGTCCGCCGAAATTGTAGGGATAATCAGGATCAAAATAGGGTTCATCCGGATCGTAAAATGGATCGTCAGGACTTTCGGGGGGATCCGTTGGGCCGGGGCCGCTTTGCCAGGTGGTGTTCAGGTATTCCAGCAGGATGGTACTGATCCATCCCCCGGCCCAGCTGCCGGCGCGACCTTGTTCCGGCCGGATTTTCAACCCGTTCAGCCCGTCCCTGTTGTGATAGAATCGCATTCCGCTTCCATCTTCAAAAAGAAACTGGCGGTAAACGTCCCATTCCATGCCCCAGCCCTCCCAGCCAATACCGAATTCGATGACACCCAGGTGATCGCCGATGGCATTATCAACCCACTGCTGAAAATTACCGTCTGGATCCCGGGTCGGATCAGCGCTGCGGGCGAAAACGATGCGCAGATAGTCTTCAAAACTGTTGGGGGTTTGCCCAAGTTCCGGGTGCGTACCGCTCCACATGGCAAAATGACTGAAGCCGCCGCGTAGCCGCACCGGCCAGTCGCTGCGGGTCTGGATAAATATATTCTTTTCGTGCAGCCAGGGGTTGGAAGTAAACCGGTCATCATCAAGCCAGGCGTGGGAGTACTGACCCTTGAACTCCAACAGCCTGAATGTAAACGGAATCGGAATGTAATGAGGGATGCCGGCAGTGATGCGCGGAAAAGGAGCATAGTTGCGACTCATGCCCAAAGAGCCGGTTGACAGGGGGTCGTATGCAAAGCCGGTAGTGTAGGACCGGCGTCCGCCGGTCACTTCAAACGGTCCGTAGCGAAGCTGCAGAAAAGCTTCGTATATGCGGGATTCACCCGGTTCGGTTTTTCCGATGAAGTCGATGCCGGACCTGAAATCAGGTTTCCAGGTGTACCAGCGGCTGTAGCTGCGGCTGGATTCGGGTTGATAACGGTTTTGAGCATGCCGCCAGTCTGTGACGATGCGCGCACTGAACCAGCCATCGACCTGGCGATCCAGCAGACGCCCGCCACGGTGAGATACCTGCCACAGAGGCATCCGGTCCGCCGATCCGCCAGAAGCTGCCATATCCACCTGCCAAAATATTGGAGGAATGAGAGATTGATCGCCGTTCCTGCTGCTCTGGTCTGCATCCTGCCGGGCAAATGACGAACCCCATGGCAGCAGCATAAGTCCTGCTGTCATTGCCATCATGACCAGTATTGGCTTCATTCTTGCAAGCAGGTCCACGGGCATGATGTCCCGGAGTCCGCTTATATTTGCGGCTATCTTTTCTCTGCTGCACTCGTTCCGGGGACACATGAAGTCAGAATAGGGTGAATGATTTTTTAGATACTGCAAATGTGGTAATGATAGCAAATTATTAAATTACACCTTTTTGTGGAAAGGTACACCCGATTAACCGAAATTTAGCACTCACGCCTACATTTCTCCTGTAAATGTGATACCTTTCGGGGCGAAACCAATATGAATATTTACCGGATTCTTTGGTATACACCCGAAACGCATTACACTGAATCATATAAAATATGTTAGCCGATCTCATCGCCGGGGCACGCCCCAATTTCATGAAAATAGCCCCCATCACGCATGCCATACGGCAGGCGCAGCAGCAGGGCGGTGACATCCGGTTCCGGATCATCCACACCGGTCAGCACTACGACAAGAACATGAGTGACAGCTTCTTCGAGCAGCTCGGCATTCCCAAACCGGACCACAACCTGGGTGCCGGCGGCGGCACCCAGGCCGGACAGACTGCCGCCATCATGACCGGCTACGAGCGGTTGCTGCAGGCCGGGCCCCGCCCCGATATCTGTATTGTCGTCGGTGATGTGACATCCACCATGGCCTGTTCCATAACGGCCAAGAAGCTGGGCATCCGGGTGGCGCATGTGGAAGGGGGGATCCGTTCGCGCGACTGGACCATGCCCGAGGAGATCAACCGTGTGGCCACCGACAGCATCACCGACTACTTTTTTACGACATCCGATGCGGCCAACAGGAATCTTGCATCAGAAGGCATCACACCCGATCGCATTTTTCATGTCGGGAATACCATGATCGACACACTATACTCCCAGCTGGACCATCTGCGCAAATCGGACCTGTGGGATGAGCTTGGGCTGCATGACGGGGCATATTTCGTGATGACGCTGCATCGTCCGGCCAATGTCGACGAGGAGCAGACTTTGCGTGACCTGATCAATAATATCATGGATCATTCCGGCGGCGAACCGGTTGTTTTCCCGACACATCCACGAACCCGCGCTATCCTGAATAGTCTCGGTCTCACCCGGCCGAACCTTCACTATGTTGATCCGCTCGGCTATCTTGAATTCATCTATCTGGTGCGTTCAGCTCGTGCTGTGATCACCGATTCCGGGGGGATAACCGAGGAGACGACCGTGCTGGGGGTCCCCTGTCTGACGCTGCGCGATAACACCGAACGGCCAGAAACGGTTACCATGGGCACCAACGAGCTCATCGGAACGGATCCGGCTGCCATAGGTCCGGCACTGGAGCAGCTGATGAGCGGTAACTGGAAAACCGGACAGATCCCGGACAAATGGGACGGCAGCACTTCGCAGCGGATCGTGGAGATTCTGCTGGATCTGGCCGCGTCCGGACGCCTGGCGGCGCACCGTGCATACCGTGATGAATCCCTTCTTTTTTCAGCGAAAAAATAGCAGCGGCAAGAAGCTATTTTGCAGCCTTGTAGTTCACACCTTTGCCGATGAGAAGATAACGTCTGTTACAGCATTCCATATGGATAACAGGGATGATCTTGCTCAAAAGGCGGTGCCATTTTTTTCGTTTGATTCGATCCATTGGGGAACCGCACAGCCTGCATTTACGGTTAAGTGTCAATCGGGTTATTGGAGCAGATGGTGAAATTTTCATAAACAGAAAACAACCGTGCAACCGTTAAGGTGGAACATCCATGACTTTTGTCAGGGATACACATGATACCTGTGAAAATATATACCTGCGAAACCACAGCTGTCCAAAACGTTTCAAGATATTCAAATTCTCTATGATTAGGTACATTTAGGACAGATTATTCGTCTTTTCCAAAATCAATCCCCCCAATGAAACAATGTTATTTGTCCGGATT
>SLKA01000113.1 GCA_007134845.1 Balneolales bacterium | reverse complement strand
TGAGTGCTGATAATCCGGATGTGCTTATCGGACAGGGCGTTTTCCATTACATGATGGGCACCATACCCAGGGAAGCACGGTGGCTCACCAGCATGGTCGGACTCTCCGGCAGCCGCAGTGAAGGACTCAGAATGCTCGAAGAAGCAGCCACAAGCGACACGTATACCAGTACCGATGCCAGAATGATTCTTGCCTATTTGTACCACGAGGAAGAGCGGTATGAGGAGGCGCTCAGGATTGTAGCACCTTTGGTGGATAAATGGCCGGAAAATATCATTTTTCGTTATTTTCTGGCACTTTCACTGGAGAAAGTTGGCCTTGAAAGCGTTGCGGTGGAACACTACCGTATCGTCGTGGAACGCAATCATCCCGACCTCACCGCCCTTCGTGAAAGGGGACAGGATCGTCTGGCGTACCTGACGGCATCCTCCGGTCCCTGATACGACCTTATTTCACCAGAATCATCTTCCGGGTTTGACTCCAGCCGGTTTCATCCTCCAGACGATAGTAATAAAAACCGCTTGGCAGGTTTTCGGCATTGAAGGAAACGGAATACGATCCGGCGCCGTAATTTGCCTCCCGGATGGGCTGCGCTACCTGCTGTCCCAATGCATTGTATACGGAGAGTGAAATGCGGGATTGCCCGTCAAGGTTGAAGGGGATCACAGTGACCGGGTTGAACGGATTGGGATAATTGCCGAGCAACTCGGTACTGCGCGGGGCATCCTGCCGTCGTTCATTCCTGTCATCAGACCCATCATGTGCAGCCGATGTCGCATTCAGCGTGCCGGAGAGGTCAAACCGGGCAACAACGGGACGGTGATCCGATGTTGTGTTGCTGAAGTCGCTGATATAATCGGGGACGTAGACCATTTCCGATCCCTGCAACCACTTGTCGGTCAGATGGTGGTTGACCGTGATATGGTCGATCATGCTTCCTGTGCGCGTCCCGCGCTTCCATGATTCGGCCGCCTTCAGGCTCAGCGGCTCCGTGACAATGGTGTAATCGGGATCGTCCAGAAAATTCTTGTAGGGAGAGTCGTAAAAGATTCCTCTGGTGGACCGTATCACGTCATCGTTGTAATCCCCGAGGAACACAAGCGGACTATGGGGAGTCACGGACGCATCGAAGTAGGCTTTTATGTCCTGCGATGCGGCCACCCGACGGTCGTAGGAATCCGGATCGGAAAAGGCCTTGGCATGGATACCGACGGTATAAATGACCCGGCTTGTATTGCCGATGCGCGCCTGGATGACGAACTCCAGCGGGAACCTTCCGGCCCAGGCATGGGAACTCTGTCCATTGTCACTGTCCACCAGACTGGAAAACAGGGAATCCACCGTGTTGATGTTGTACAGGAAACCGACCTGCTGGGATTGTGAGTAGTTGGTTATGAAACCGCGGTAATCGTCCAGGTCGTTGATGAGCCGGCGGAATTGATCCCTGTTCACGATTTCCTGGACGGACATCAGGTCGGGCTGCAGATCCTCGATGACCCACTTTACATGCGTGTACTGCAGCTCTGTGTCGCTCGGACCGTTCCCATCATAACCGAACCATTCGATGTTCCAGGTAACCACGTCAAAAGTCTCGCTCCTGGGAATGTGCGACCATTCGTCGCTGTACTGTGCAAAAGTAATGCCGGCCCCTGAAAGTATGATCATCAGGATGCCGGCAAAGGTAATGCGACTGGAAATGCTCATTGAGAAGAGTTCTGATAAGTTACTTGATCAGGGTCATTTTTCGGGTTGATGATTGCCCGTCACCCAGCTCAACACGGTAAACATAGATTCCGCTTGACAGGGAGGAGGCATCAAACTCAACCTGATGCCTTCCGGCAGACAGGGATTCACCCGTGATAAGCGTGGCCACCTGGCGTCCCAGTGCGTCATACAGCCGGATTGTGACGGTATGCTCTCCCGGAAGTTCAAACGCAATGACAGTTGACGGATTGAACGGATTCGGATAGTTCTGATGCACGTGAAAACGGTCGGGAATCTCGGCAAGTTCGGTTTCAGAACGAACAGCGATCTCATCTTCGCCGCCTGCCTGCTTGTATCGGGCACCGAACTCCTGGATATAGAGATTGGCTATGCGTGAATCAGTGATAAAAATCGTGTTTTCATCATTGACCTGATTAGCCGCTCCGGACCAGTTGTGCGAGCCTGTGATGACGGTTCCGTTCCAGGATGTCTCTTCACCATCAATGATGGCATACTTATGGTGCAGCAATCCGAATTGCCCCTCCGGAAAGTGCAGAAAATCACCCCACGAAGCCAGTGATTCAAACTGGCTGCCGGTAACCCCAATATTTGCAATGACACCCCTGACGGCCAATCCCGCATCGTGGCGGTTTCGAAGGGCATTGGTAATACTGAATCGAGTAATAAGCATGGTGCCCACATTTACGCTGTGCTGCGCGTTGCTTATCGCATCGATAATCGCGTTTTCCGTGCCTCCCTGCGGACTGAAATGGAGCCGCACATAACTGTCACCGATCCAGAAGACAGATGGATTAACCACCTGTTTGTTTTCGCCAAAGCGGGCGTTTGCAGCACTTGGAGTGGTTGTGGTACTTCCCCACATCTGGTCAAACTCCCTTGTATAGGCACCTGCTATGGATACATCCTGGAATTCGATCATGTTCTGGTACTGATCGTTGCTGCCCTGATCGGTTGCATTCCACGAACTGGTAATGAGCCAGACATCGTCAGGGTCTCCGCCCTTGTAGTCGATAACAGCAAATTTATTATGGTGGATGCCGTTGCGACCGGAATTGATGTTCCCGAAGTTGCTTAGGATGTAGGGAACACCGTTGGCCTGAAGTTCCGTCTCAACCGCACTTGTACTGGTTGTGTGGTCCAATATGACACGTACCTCAACTCCGCGGTTGTGTGCCTGACCCAGGAAATTGGCGATCTGGGCACCGACGCTTCCACTGGTGCTGTAAAAAGCAATGTCGATGGAGTGCTCCGCTTCAAATATGCGTCGGATATAGTGATCCGGAAAGCTGAAATTTGCAGTTGCCTGTTCCCTGGTGGCAAGGGTATGGTCAACGCTTTTATTGAAATAAACGTTGATCTCCTGTGTCGCTTCCGGCGGCGATGTCGTGGTGACAAAGTACGGATTAGTGCTGCTTGTGTCGGAACCGACGGCAGAACGTATCTGCACCTGGTAGATGGTGGCTGCATCCAGATCTTCAAGCACCAGACTATGTTCTTCTTTCAGATCCGCATCCTCCACACAACCCAGCTCAAACTCCACGGTCAGTCCGTAGCATATTTCGGTTGTGCCGGGGCGGTCGGTTTCCCATTTAAAAGTAATGCTGCCGGGGGTGGCGGCTATTTCATACGGTGCCGGGGTGGTGATCAGCGGGGCATCACCAACCTGGATGATATCGGCCCGGGAGCGCGGAAACACCTGAATGCGCTGCTGGAACCGGCTGGCGGCGCCAACAACGTTCACCGGGACATTCGGGATGTTCAATCCGGGAAGATCGGTGAATTCGGAAATCCGGATCTCCGATTCTGTGGTGCCGTCGGTGAAATCATAGTTGGTCTGACCCGCGAATGTTCCGGAATCAAGAATAAATACACTGTCGAGCTGTACCAGCTGCCCCTCGTAGTCGCCGGTTTGCAATTCGGCGACACTGATCACCCGGGGTTCAACGTGACGGTTGCCCTCCGGATAGACTTCGAATTCCACCGTTTCCATGACCCCGGTTACCGGTGCGATCTGGAGCAGGTTGTTGAATGAGGTAAGTGCACCGGTGACAACGATGGAATCCCCATGCGTGACACCGAGAGTAAATCCCACCTCGTCATCGCGCATGAGTGGACCGTAATACGATGCAATACCGGCAGTCTCATCCTGGAAATAGATGGGCCCGGACAATTCATCTGCTACCGTCACCCATCCGGCAACAGTAACCACCGTACCCTGGGGCAGTTGACGGGCCTCTGCGATATCGATGGGTTCGTCGGAGGGAAGTCCACGGCCAGTCAGGGTAAGTTGGAAAAGTTCCAGATCAGGATCATTGGTTTCCATGGCAAATGATGCTTCAAAATCACCGGAAGACACAGGAGTGAAGGTGATATTGAGTGTTGCCGACTCACCGAATGCCAGTGAAGCGTCAGGGGCGCCGTCCAGCTGGAAAGCATCGCTGCCGGTCAGAGCTGCGTTGGCGATGATAAGGGTTTCCTGTCCGGTATTGGTCAGGGTGAGGGTCTTTTCCGATTGTTCGCCTGTCAGCACGGTGCCGAAATGCAGAGTACTCTCATTGGATGTGAGAGTGCCGTCAGCTTCCACCCGAAGTCGCGGGTCCTCAGAAGGATCTTCATAGGCGGTGACTTCGAAATTGTCAATACTGATGCGTCCTCCGGCAGTTCGTACGATCCGGAATCGGATGTCGCCACTCATGCTTACATCAATGGCAGCCTGTTCAAGATTTCCATCCGGACTGACCAACTCTTCACCCACGTTGGTCCAGTTTCCTCCCTGGTTTTGCGAATACTGCAGTTGAATCTTGCCGCCGCTATCACCTGAGAAATTTGAATTGGCATGGTAGAAGCGCACCTCTCCGGCCCCATCAATGTCAAACTCCATAGCTATGCTGCCATCGCGGAGGCGGACGGATTGTGAGCCAATGCGCAAATCCCCAGTTTGACTGCCAAGGAGTGCATCATCAAAATACCAGTTGCCTGATGGAAGCTGTACGGTTGCTGCCGCATAACTTCCTTTGCTTCCCTGCTCAAAGTCTTCAAAGAGCTGGCCAAGGGATGCTGATGGCAGGAGATAAAAGAAAATAAGAATGGAGATGGAGAGTGTAGATAGTCGCTTCATATGAATCAGTTGATAGGTGAGTAGCAGCTAGAAATCCTGTAAGATGGCGCAGTTTCAGGAAAAATCGTTAGAGAAGTCCCTGTCGCAAGTCCCTGATGCTATCATTAAAATGGCTTTGCTGACTTTTTATTGCGATCTGTTGTCAGGATGTATTATGTGGAGGTTAAAATAGAAATTTAGAGGTACAGCTGAAACAGTTATTTCTCCGGCGGCCGGTTCTGGAAGCGCTTTGCAAAAGTGCCGATTTTTTTTCATATTATCGACATATACCAATGTGTGAGTTGCACATAAATTAGCAATCAGACAGCCTGGTGCATCTGACGTCGATGCTTTTTAAATAGTGACCTCAGGGACTTCAAGTATTACCGAAAGGTAAAATTCTCCAAAACTCCCATCGCCCATTTTTTTTTCGTTACTAAAAGGTCTAATTTTGGCAATGTCACAGGCACAGGGGTCAGGCACAGGGGTCATAGATACCGGTTCTGCCCGTAACTTGCACAGAAACACTACCATACAAACGAAGACACGATTATCAATCAGTAAATGAGGAATTGTTACACGCTCACCGCACTAACCATTGCCCTTTCTTTTTTTTCATGGCAGGCAGCGTCTCCGGTCGCACAGGCGCAGCATCAATTTGAACGCAAGGCTGTCGAGGTAAGCAACCTCGGCCTCTCCATAACCAACGCTGGAACCATTGGCAGGCCAAATGTCAGAAATCAGCCGATCGGACTTCCAAGCATGGAATTCCCACGTGGAACCGGAACAGAACACCTTTTTGAAGCCGGTATCTGGGTGGGAGCTCAGGTTGCCGGAGCTACACTGGTTTCTACAGCTGCAGTTACGGATGTTGCAGGTTATTCCACCGGTAAAGCCGGTTTTGAATTTACCAACGACGGCAGGCTGATCGAAGAGCGGTCAACGTTTCCGGATTCCGATGTGTTTACCCCTCGCGCCGTAAGCCACCAGGATCTGATCGCCCATTTTACCGATCGCAACACCGTGGTCAACAACATTCCCATATCCGGGCACGATCAGCCCCTTTTTGCAGATATCAGAATGGAGAGCTACAACTGGAACTTCGGTTTTGCGGAAG
>SLKA01000114.1 GCA_007134845.1 Balneolales bacterium | reverse complement strand
TAGCCATCAGATCGCCATCACGCCACAGGGCGAGCTGCCAGGCCTCAAAATAGTCCGGATTTGCCTTGACGAAATCGGGATTTTCGAAACGGGCCAGCTTTTCACGGTCCGAAATGGGAAGGTCCCTCTCACCATCAACGGCGTCGCATGAAAAGACAAAAAATGGTACAATCAACAGGGACAACAGCCAACGCCATCCCTTTTGCTGGTGAAAAGCCGCAAATGAATACATAATCTTAAACTGTGCTTCTTGAGGAGTTATCGATTTACCGAATACCGCTTTTGACGCTTCTGATGATTCTGCCATACTCCTAATAACGTGTTTTTTTTCAAAATAATTGAACTTTATTTACGGGGGGGGAAATCGTGGCGGCCGGTTCAGTCGCTGCCGGCTTCCATGTATTCCGGGTGATCGGCGACATAATCTGCATCTTCAAACCGTTCGAGAACGACTTTTTCCTCGCTGGACACGACAGGATCCGACTCCAGGACATCGCAAGAAGCCAGCAGGGGGATCAGGGCGAAAAGTGTCGAAACGGCCGGGAATCGGTTGAATGTGCGGATAGGTCGAGGCGGGATGCCCATTTGTACGTTGCTTGACGTCGTGGTTTGCATGCCATTTGGCGGAGGTTTTGAATATCTGATGTAAGGCAACTATGTATCAATATATGATCATTGGTGTCGTAGTTACACGCGGAAGTGCAAACACACCCATGTCCCGAAATGAGTGGCACCCATACGCAGGAATACAGGCATCGGAACCTTGTGCCACGGGTATCGTAGCCTTAAAAACAGGCATTCGAATCATTTGTGTATGGAAGATGGTCCTGATTGAGTAAGGAAGTATTTCCTGGTAGCAGATAATCTATTTTCTGCAAATTGCGGGCTTTTCAAAGTGATTTGACCGGCGATATGTACTATATTCCGGAATGGACTTTAGTCAAAACAACACCCGCGATAATAGCTTGCATGATGATTCTTTCCGAAGGTCATTGATTCCGGAAGTCATCCGCCGGATCGTGATCAAAGCCGGCAGCCGGGTTCTGGTAGATGACCTGGGCCGGCCTGATCCGGAGCAGATATCCAGCCTGATCGGCCAGATCGCCGCACTGCACGGCAAAGGGTACGAAGTGATTTTCGTCTCATCGGGTGCCATCGCTGCCGGCGTGCAGGCGCTTGGATGGCCGAATCGGCCGGTCAGTCTGCCTGACCTGCAGATGGCTGCAGCTGTGGGTCAGGGTGTGCTCCTGAATTTCTATTCCGATCAGCTTGCCAGGTATAAATGCCGGCTGGGACAGGTATTGCTCACTCACGCAGACCTCAACGACCGGGTCCGCCACCTGAACGCGCGCAATACGATTATGGCGATGCTGCGCAACCGGGTTATCCCAGTTGTAAATGAAAATGATGTCGTTGCGGTGGATGAGATACGGTTCGGCGACAATGATCTTCTCGCCGCCATGGCCGCTACATTGGTGGACGCCGACTTGCTGATCCTGCTCACGACTTCCGATGGACTGTTTCGCACCGAGGGCGGACGGTTGGTCGAGCGCATTCCAGTGCTGGAGGATATCACCGATGAAACCATCGAAATGGCCCAAGGGAAGGGAAGCAGCTGGTCCTCGGGCGGCATGGCATCCAAACTGCAGTCAGCCGACCGGGCCAACAAGGCCGGTACTCCGGTGATCATCGCCAACGGACATCAGGAAAACATCCTGGATCGGCTGCTGCAAGGAGAAGACCTGGGTACGCTGATAAACAGCACATCAACACAACATAAACTGAAAGCCAGGAAAAAGTGGATCGCCTTTTTTCATCGTCCGCAGGGCAGTATTTATGTGGATGAAGGGGCCGGACGCGCGATCACCAAAAAGGGCCACAGCCTGCTGCCGGTCGGTGTGCAGCGCACCGATGGGAAATTTCGTGCCGGCTCACTGGTTAATATCCGCAATACCGAAGGTAAAACCATTGCGCGCGGACTCACTTCCTACGACCGCGACGACATCGAGCGGATCAAAGGAAAGAGATCTGCCGATGTCCCGTTTGTGCTGGGCGACCGGCACCATGTCGAGGTGATTCATCGCGACAATATGGTGATACTTGCAAAGTAGGGCTGCATGATGCTTTGAAACGTCGGGAAAAAGCAGAATGAATCGCAAGCGAATAACGCAGATTCAGTGAAATGCAGAAAAAGTCGAATCACATAACCGGAGTTGAGAAATGACAGATACGGGCATAAGTGAATCTATAAAAAATCAGGTGCTGGAACTGGGTCGCAATGCGCGCAAGGCATCGCGGGCGCTGATGGGATGGACAGCCGATGAAAAAAACCGGGCGCTGAATGCCATGGCCGATGCACTGGAACATAATACACCGCAGATTCAGAAGGCCAACTCAGCGGATGTGACGGAAGCACGTGAAAACGGACTAACCGATGCTATGGTAGACCGCCTGGTGCTTAATGATGATCGTATGGCCGCTATGATCCGGGGTCTGCGCGATATCGCAGAGCTTCCG
Source organism: Balneolales bacterium (assembly GCA_007134845.1). Classification (GTDB taxonomy): domain Bacteria; phylum Bacteroidota; class Rhodothermia; order Balneolales; family Natronogracilivirgulaceae; genus SKNL01. The sequence goes on along the minus strand of SLKA01000114.1, from coordinate 17,626 downwards.
GATCCGGTTGGACGGGTCCTGAAATCCTGGGAAAAGGAAAACGGCCTGTTGCTCAAAAAAATAGCGGTTCCCATAGGCGTGATCGGCATGATCTACGAGTCACGGCCGAATGTGACCGCCGACGCGGCCGCGCTGTGCCTCAAGGCATCCAATGCGATCATCCTCCGAGGCGGTTCCGAAGCGCTGCGCAGCAACCAGGCCATTGCAGAAGCCTTGCAGAAGGGCGGACGTGGGGCCGGACTGCCTGAACATGCCATCCAGCTTGTGCCGGTGCGGGACCGGGAGGCGGTTCACGCGCTCATCACCATGGATAAATATGTTGATGTGATCATACCACGCGGCGGGGAGGGGCTCATCCGCGCTGTTGCTGAAAATGCCACCGTACCGGTACTCAAGCATTACGAAGGCATTTGTCATGTGTATGTGGATGGCACGGCCGATCCTGTAAAAGCGTGGTCCATTGTAGAGAATGCCAAGTGCCAGCGGCCCGGTGTCTGTAATGCGGCGGAAACCCTGTTGGTGGATTCGGGCCTGGATGCCGATTGGCTTGTGAAGATGGCGGATATCCTCGAAGCCCGTGGGGTGGAGCTGCGCGGTGACGATAGGGCCCGAAACATCGTCGACTCGATGAAACCTGCAACGGAGAAAGACTGGCGGACTGAATATCTGGACCTGATCCTGTCGGTTCGCGTTGTGGATGGAATCGAGCAAGCCGTGGAGCATATCAACACCTACGGGTCGGGTCATTCCGATGCTATAGTAACCGACGATCCTGAGAAACAGGACTATTTCGGGCGCATGGTGGATTCTGCTGCGGTTTACATCAACACATCCACCCGGTTCACCGACGGCGCGGAGTTCGGCATGGGGGCAGAGATTGGCATCAGCACGGACCGGCTGCATGCACGCGGCCCTGTAGCGCTTGAGGAGCTGACGACCTATAAATATGTGGTGACCGGCGACGGCCAGATCAAGGAGTAGCGGCACGCCTTGTAATCAGTTTCTGTCGAAAGGCAACGTCACCCCAATCCATGGTATGCCGATGAAACCTCCGGAGACGCCCGACGGTCGAATCAATGCAAAATCGAAAGAAAAGGACTCTGGTGCATACCGGTAGCCAATCGACCAAAGCCCTTCATATCCGCTATCTATGGGTATAAAGTGATTTTCACTGATCAGGTAAGATCTGACGGACATGCGGTACATCCCGGAGAAGTTGATGACCGGCCTGTCGCTGATGCCGTCTTCTACAAAACCGTAACCAAGACCACCTGTGATATTTCGGTTCCGGTTTCCGTATGTTAAGGTACTGTAGAGAACACCAGCTCCGCCGCCACCGCTGCCGATTACGCCCCCAATCATGGCACCGGCAGAAATATGCAGTTTGTCGGCTTTAATGGGTATGGAATATTTCGGAAGCAGCCACACAGGCAGTGCGTTGACACCAAATAAAAAAATGGGAACAATGCCGACTCCCATGGAAAACCTGTCGGTAAAGCCATAATTCAAATTGTTGAAAAAAATCCAGGTATTCTGATAGTATCCTGTTTTTCTGGTGATGGGAATGGCGCTGGGAGCAAACAGGTAGCGCGTGGCATTCGGATTTGGGAACCAGTATTTCCCGCCCATCAGATCATCCTCTGCAAGCTCGGTTAAAGAGCGAATGTTTTCTCTTCTGATGTTCAGTTCCCCGAGTTTCTCTACGTCCAGGGTAATGGAATGGTCATCCTCCCGGACAAGCCTGCCGATGAAGGTGGTTCCATCCAATGTAACTACTTTGAACAACGGTCTGTCATCGGATTCGTCGTCTGGAGTGGTCTTGGTATCCATATCCGCATCCATTTCTACGAATTCATCTGCATCTAACTGACTAGTGATAGTTGACGCGTAGACACCTGACTGGGGGACACTTGACTGGGAGATACCCGAAAGGGAAGTTCCTGACAGTGAAAGTTCTGGCATAGATAACTCTGATTTTGAGATTTCCGAGCATGAAGTGCCTGGCAGTGAAACATCTGACGTTGAGATGCCTGAACATGAAGTGCCTGGCATTGGCATGCCGGACAGACAGGCATGTGCGGGCCGGCAGACTGCAGATGCCAGCAGGCAGGAGGCAATAAGAGCGATGAACTTCAGGGATGTCATAGAAGAGCCGGATTATAGATGATGTTCAACCGATAACTTCATATTTTATAACATTTCCGAGTCAATGTAAATCATTAAATATCAACCTGCTCCGCCACCGGATCCACCACCTGCCGATCCTGCTGATGCCCCTCTGACTCCTGATACGCCGCTGAAGGAACTGGTGCCGCTGGAGGCCAGGGTGCTGAGTCCGGATGCAATGTCGGCAGTCCCATGGGTGCCGTAAGCAGGTACGATCCACAGAAAAAGCGGACTGTCCTCAGTGACATCTGCAAGCCGTTTTTCAAGTTGCTTTTTGGTCAGGCCCAGTGCAATTGCATAGACAAAGTGCCGTCCCATATCCTTCTGATCAAAGGATTTGTTCGGCCCCTTTCTCAGGGCTTTCCGGTAAGCAGTCCAGTCGGCGTGCATATTAACGCCCTCTTGTGTTCGCTTGGGCAGCGCGAGGCTCATCAGCATCATAACAGAAACGAGAATGATACCAATTGCACCTGCTGCTCCTGCAAGGAAGGCGACCACAACCATGCCCATCAGCAGCGGCAGCTGCGCAAAAAGATGGAAATAGAGTGCTTTTTGTGCTGTCGGATCAAACCAGTTCTGTTTTTTCATTTCACGTCGAAAGAGTATCCGCCATTCCTTCCACCATTTTCGGGCCGACTTGCTTGACCACTCCATCACCTTGTCCATGCGTATCACACCTTCATCAATACGTTTGTTTACTTTTTCGAGAAGGGCCCGTTCCCAGTCGCGCAGCGATTCATCCGGCTTTTTACCGGTTTTTTCAAGTTGATATTCGGGTGTTTCGGTACTGAGGAACTTTTTCTCCCCTTTTTTCTCAACGATACGGTAATAGCCTTTTCGGGAAAGGTCGAAGATGGTGATACCAAGTGCAAGTTTGTCAGGCTCCGTATTTAAAGGCCCAAGCATGAGTTTGCGGATGAGTGCAGGTGGGTGATCCGTCGGCGGCGAGAAGCGCAGCTGACCGGAAAGCGGCTCCGGTTCAAAACGGCGGCCGTATCTGCGATAAAACCAGATGAACAGAAGTACAGTTACAGGGGCCAGTAAAATAAAGAGACCGATGCCCAGCAGATAACGTTGCCGTTCACGTTTACGGGTTTCCACCCATGCGGCTTCCTCGTCCATGACACGTTCCAGCCCGAAACGATGGTCGGTTATTTCCGCTTCGGTCAGAATACGGGTTGGAAAAACGATGCGTGCCAGAACCTGGTCGGAGCGTTTGAACCCTTCTCCTTCGATGTGCAGAACGCGGCCTTCTACGCGCTTGCGGACATGATCGGGTGTTTCCCGAAGCCAGACATGCCAGTCGTCGTCATTCATGCGATGCGGCAGGGAGATGCGCGCACGGAAAGTCTCCGGTGTACGCGCAAGCCGGTCCGACATGAATACCCAGAACCATTCGGTAACATCGGGTCCGGTGACAAGTGCATCCTTCAGGTCGTACTGAATGGTGTAGCTATGTTCTGTCGTGTCTTTCGTTTCAATATACCAGGTGATGCGCAGCTCATGCTCATTGCGTTCCACCTTGAAGGTACCGGGCTGTTTGCTGTTGTTGTTGATGAACGCCCGGCCATCCTGCCGCACACGTATGTTTTCAACAGAACCAAAACCTCTGAGCGGCAATGTGTAATAGACAAAGCTGTATTCTCCTTCAAAACGGTAGTCGCGGTCTTCCACATAGCGGATGGTGGCATCGGGTGCAATATCCGCCTGAATGGAAATGTCACGGATCTGGAAGTCCCGTGCCGTCAGTACTGAGGGAATGCAAAAGATGAACAAAAGCAAGATCAGGCGATGCATGGGTACGCCGGTTTGGTTTGCTGATTTGCTTGAACGACCGTTGTTTTCAGTTATTTTGTCCCGGTAATCAGCCATCCGATATCCATGAGTATTTAATCACTTTTATAAAATTTTCTGATCTGCCGGCAACATCTTTGAGTACGGGAATACCAGTGATGCGGATTTTTCCGCGGCGTTCTTCCCAGAGAAGTTGCAATTCCTGTTCGTCCATGTCAAGATACCAGCGATCACCGGCATCGGTGACCAGGGCGACCATGGTAAAGGGTTCGTTGCCGAAAAGCCGGAGCGAGCCCTCCCAGGTTTCTACCGTGTCCCGGTCTGTCGAAGCTGTTGCGACTGACACCAGGAAGGTTATAGCTGCTGCAAGAATCAGCAAAAGCATGAGTTTTTGCATTTATAATTGTCTCCGGTTGAGCAGGTTAAGAGAAGTGTAACGAAATTTTCGTCCGTCAGCCTTAATATCGGTTCCTAAGTTTCAAGATATTGATTATATTTATGAAGTCCATTCTTCATAATATCAACATAAAAAAGCCCTTTTTTAATTATTAATTAGTACTTTACGGTACCTTGGTTGTCAAAAGAACTGGTTGTTGGTTGAAGATGAGATTAGGGACTGAAAAATGCTTCCGCTGAAGCTGACAAGAGTATTATAAAGGAGATACTTTGAAATGCGGAAGCCGATCGGTTCCGGGCCTGTTGGGCACGCAAGGTTATTTCATCAATTATATTTTTTTAAAAATAATTATTTACACGACAAGAACCCGAAAGGATTATTTATGAAACGTCCACTAGTAACTATTGATGCAAACGAAGCTGCATCACATATCGCACATCATGTAAACGAAGTCATCGCCATTTATCCCATCACACCCGCATCCCCCATGGGAGAGTTTGCGGACGCATGGTCCATGGCAGGCAAAAAGAATATCTGGGGCACGGTACCCGATGTTATTGAACTGCAGAGTGAAGCAGGCGCTGCCGGTGCCGTGCACGGTGCCTTGCAGACCGGAGCGCTATCGACTACCTTTACCGCATCACAGGGACTCCTGTTGATGATGCCGAACATGTTCAAAATCGCTGGTGAACTGAGTCCTACTGTGATTCATGTCACGGCCCGTACCATCGCCGCTCACGCCCTCTCCATTTTCGGTGACCACGGCGATGTGATGGCCATGCGTATGACCGGCATGGCCATGCTTTGTTCCAACAGTGTTCAGGAAGCCATGGACATGGCAATGATTGCTCACGCCGCAACTCTGGAGTCCCGGATTCCGTTCATCCATTTCTTTGATGGATTTCGAACCTCGCACGAAGTTCAGAAAATTGAAGCCCTCACCCTGGATGACATGCGGGAAATGATCAATGATGATTTTGTGATCGAGCATAGAAAACGTGCGCTCACACCCGACAGCCCCATCATCCGTGGAACGGCACAGAATCCGGATGTCTTCTTTCAGTCAAAAGAGGCTGCCAATACATTTTATAAGAACTGTCCTGGTATTGTCCAGAAGACAATGGACAAATTTGCCGACCTGACCGGCCGTGAATACAAACTGTTTGATTATCACGGACCCGCTGATGCCGACCGCGTTGTTATTCTGATGGGATCCGGTGCTGAAACGGTTCATGAAACCGTGGATCAGATGAATGCCGACGGTGAAAATGTAGGCGTGATCAAGCCCCGGCTCTACCGTCCTTTCGATATTGAAACATTTATCAATGCGATCCCTGAATCCGCACACAGCATTGCCGTCCTCGATCGTACAAAGGAACCCGGAAGTGCCGGTGAACCCTTGTACCAGGATGTGCTCACCGCACTTCAGGAAAACCGTACGGAAGGGTTTAAGAAATTCAAGGATGACCCCCGTATTGTGTCGGGTCGCTATGGCCTGTCCTCCAAGGAATTCACCCCGCCGATGATCAAGGCTGTGTTTGATGAACTTAAGGAAGTGAAGCCGAAGAACCATTTCACTATCGGTATCAATGACGATGTCACACACACCAGTCTGCCGTACAAGAACGGCGTGATGCCGGTGAATGGCAAAGCGCAAAAGCCCGCTTCCGGAAAAGCCGCATCCAAAGAGGAAAAAAGCCGTGTATTCCGCGGACTATTCTATGGTCTGGGAGCTGACGGCACCGTAAGTGCCAACAAGAACTCTATCAAAATCATCGGTGAAAACACCGATTTCTATGCCCAGGGATATTTTGTCTATGACTCCAAAAAGTCGGGATCGATGACAACCTCCCACCTTCGTTTCGGACCCGATCCGATCCGTTCGGCATATTTGATTGATGAAGCCGATTTCATTGCCTGTCACCAGTTCCGGTTTGTGGAGCGTATGGATATGCTGAAAAATGCACGTCATGGTGCCACATTCCTGTTGAATACAATGTATGACAAGGATGAGCTTTGGGATAACCTGCCTGACAAGGTGCAGAAGCAGATTATTGATAAAAACATCCGTGTTTTTGCAATTGATGGCTATAACGTGGCCAAGGAAAGCGGAATGGGCAACAGGATCAATACCGTAATGCAGGTCTGCTTCTTTGCCATTTCGGAAATTCTGCCAAAAGACAAGGCCATTGCGGCAATCAAGGACGCGATCAAGAAAACGTACGGACAAAAAGGGGAGAAAATCCTCAAGAGCAACTATGCTGCTGTGGACAACTCGGTCGAACACTTGTTCGAGCTGAAGGTGCCTGAGAAAGTAACATCAAGCAAGCTTATGCTCAATCCGATCGCCGGTGATAACGCACCGGAGTTTGTCGAGGATGTCATCAGCGAAATCATAGCCGGTAACGGAGACTACCTTCCGGTCAGTAAATTTCCTGTGGATGGCACTTTCCCGACCGGAACCACCTGTTTCGAAAAGCGTAATATCGCTACTGAGATTCCTGTGCTGGATCCGGATGTTTGTATCCAGTGCGGCAAATGTGCCATGGTATGTCCGCATGGTGTCATCCGCATCAAGGCCTTTGACGAAAAGCTTCTGTCCGATGCGCCTCCGACATTCAAGTCGATGAAAGCAAAAGGACGCGAGTGGCCTGACAATACCATGGTGAGCATTCAGGTATCTCCCGAGGATTGTACCGGCTGTGAATTGTGTGTGCAGGTTTGTCCTGCCAAAAACAAGAAGCAGGTCGGACTCAAGGCACTTAACATGGACAAGATTGAGCCCCACCTGGAAAACGAGAGTGAAAACTGGGACTTCTTCCTGACGATACCCGAGTTTGATCGCAATGAGCTGAAGCAGGGCACCGTCAAAGGGTCGCAATACTTGCAGCCGCTCTTTGAGTTTTCCGGTGCCTGTGCAGGTTGTGGCGAGACACCTTATATAAAGCTGATCACACAACTTTATGGTGATCGCATGATCATCGCCAACGCAACCGGCTGTTCCTCCATTTATGGCGGTAATCTGCCGACCACACCGTATTCGAAAAACGCAGCGGGTCTCGGTCCGGCATGGTCAAACTCGCTTTTTGAGGATACTGCCGAATTCGGACTCGGTTTCCGTCTGACCATCGACAAGCAGACCGAACAGGCTGGCCGTTTGCTGCGCGAGTTCAACGGTGGTGTGCCTGACAAGCTGAAAGAGGCGATCCTGACAGCGGATCAGTCCGACGAACCCGGTATTTTCGAGCAGCGCGAGCGTGTAGCTGAACTCAAAAAGCTGCTTTCGGAGCAAACGAATGGCAAATCCGACCAAAAGGCGGTGCGCCAGCTCCTGAGTCTTGCTGATTACCTGGTGCGAAAAAGCGTGTGGGCGTTCGGAGGTGACGGCTGGGCGTATGACATCGGTTATGGCGGCCTCGATCACGTACTTTCATCCGGACGCAATATCAATGTTCTGGTAATGGATACGGAGGTCTACTCCAATACCGGTGGACAGCGATCCAAGGCGACCCCACTCGGATCGGTGGCCAAGTTTGCTGCAGCCGGCAAGGAGAACGCCAAAAAAGATCTTGGCCTGCTGGCTGTTTCTGGTGGAAGTGCCTATGTGGCACGTATCGCCATGGGCGCCAATGATACGCAGACCATCCGGGCCATCATGGAGGCGGAAGCCTATCCCGGACCGTCGATCATCATTGCCTACAGCCACTGTATCGCTCATGGCTATAACCTGAAATACGGCCTGGATCAGCAGAGGCTAGCGGTGGAATCGGGCTACTGGCCGCTGTTCCGCTTCAATCCCACGCTGGCCAAAGAAAGCAAGAACCCCTTCTCGCTCGATTCCAAGAACCCGAAGGTGCCGTTCAAGGAGTACGCCTACAACGAAATGCGCTATCTGATGCTTTCGAAATCACACCCTGCTGTTGCAACGCAGTATATGAAACAAGCTCAGGAACATGTGAATGAGCGCTGGCGGCAGTACGTAGAGTTGGAAAAAATGTACGAACCTGTTGCGAAACAGGAGTCTTAAGCGATATGTCAATCAGGATTCCCGCTGTCATATGATGCCGGGAGTCCTGGTTGCAACCCTTTTTAGAAACTATTTACTCTATAATTCTCAGTTATGAATCTGGAAACCAAATATTTAGGCCTTAAACTGAAAAGCCCTCTGGTTCCTTCGGCTTCGCCCATGAGCAGCGACATCTCAAAAGTGAAGCGGATGGAAGATGCCGGTGCGGCAGCAATCGTCATGTACTCCCTTTTTGAGGAGCAAATTTCGAAAGAGAATCAGGCGCTTGATCACTTCACCAATATCGCATCGGAAAGCTATGCCGAAGCACTGAGCTACTTTCCCGAGCCCGAGCAATATCACAATCTTGAAGCCGAAGACTACCTGGAGCATATACGCAAGCTTAAGGATGCGGTTGATATTCCCATTATAGCCAGTCTTAACGGAGTTTCTGAAGGCGGCTGGACCAGCTATGCGAAAAAAATGCAGGAGGCCGGTGCAGATGCGCTCGAGCTGAATGTGTACTACATTGCCGCTGATCCGGATGTAACAGCCGAAAAGGTTGAGGAGATGTACATCAATGACCTTAAGGCGGTCAAAAAGGCAGTCTCCATTCCGGTATCAATAAAACTCGGCCCGTATTTCAGTGCGTTTGCCAATATGGCCAAAAAGCTTGAGACAGCCGGTGCGGACGGGCTTGTGCTGTTCAACAGGTTTTATCAGCCCGATATCGATCTTGAAACCAAGGAAGTATCCCCCAGTCTGGAACTCAGCAACTCGTTTGAAAAACGTCTGCCCCTGCGCTGGATCGCGATGCTTCGCCCCCATCTGAAATGCAGCCTGGCTGCCACAACCGGGATTCATTCCGCCGAGGATGTTATTAAAATGATCATGGTTGGTGCGGATGTGACACAGATGGCCTCTACACTGCTTCGTGAAGGCTGTGACAAGCTTTTTTCCATAACGGAAGAGATTAAGATCTGGATGGAACAAAATGAATACGAGTCCATAGAAGATATGAAGGGCTCCATGAGTTCGGCTTCCGTTGCGGATCCCACATCATTCGAACGGGCCAATTATATCCGTATCCTTCAAAGTTTCAGACTTGATAATCTTGGGTGACATTCAGCTTGTAATTGGTTATTTTCACCCATCATTATATTATTACTGAACCTAATTGATAGCACTGTATGCTTGCTGATTATGGGTACGTATTATTATTTGTGATCAATGGCGCCGTATTCGCCGGGATCACGCTTCTCGTTGCCTGGATGCTGCGTCCGAATCGTCCCAGTCCGGAAAAACTGTCCACCTATGAATGCGGGGAAGATCCCGTGGGTAATGCATGGATTCAGTTCAATAACCGATTCTATGTCATTGCACTTATGTTTCTCATTTTTGAAGTGGAGGTCGTCCTGTTATTTCCATGGGCAATCGTCTTCCAGAGTATGGGCTGGTATGCCTTCTGGGCAATGATCGTTTTTGTTTCGCTCATTTTTGTCGGGTTTTTGTACGAACTTGGCAAGGGAGACTTGCAATGGGACAAGCCCCAGCCGGTCACACCGCGTTATGTGGAGGGAGTTGGTGTCATTATCCCTGACTGGAAAGATGAGATGGCGGGAAACGGAAACGGCTGGCCGGATTCCGGAACAAATCGGGAAGCGATTCCGGCACAGGCAGCTGCAGCAGAAGTACCACCGGAAGAAGATGGCGGATCCAGATAGGGTGACAATCGTATCAGCAGTCAGGATGGCTGTCAACATAATCTGTAATCATTAATACATGGGTTTACTCGACAAGAAGTATCAGGACAGCAACATCATCATCGTCTCGCTTGAAAAAGCGCTGAACTGGGCCAGAAAATCATCCCTCTGGTACATGCAGTTCGGCCTGGCATGCTGCGCCATTGAGATGATGGCCACAGCCGCTTCGCGCTATGACTTCGACCGGTTCGGCATCATTCCGCGATCCTCTCCGCGGCAGGCTGATGTGATGATTGTGGCCGGAACCGTCACGCTAAAGATGGCGACACGTATCAAACGCCTGTATGAACAGATGTCCGAGCCGCGCTATGTCATCAGTATGGGATCGTGTTCCAACTGCGGCGGGCCCTACTGGGAACACGGCTATCATGTGCTCAAGGGCGTTGACCGGGTGGTGCCGGTGGATGTCTATGTGCCGGGGTGTCCTCCAAGGCCCGAAGCGCTGCTCCAGGGTTTTCTGCATCTTCAGAAAAAGATCATGAATGAAACGCTGGTTGTTGGGATCAACCCCGACAAACCCGTGGTGATACAGGACAAGGGCGGCGATCAGATCGATATCGCGAATGTGGACGAGACTGATGAGCATAAAACGGCACAAATCGAATTTCCACAGCAGGATGTGAAGCGCAAAAAGGAGGGAGCCTGATGAAAACCACAGAGGAACTGCACCGGCTCCTGTCTGCTCAATTCGGAGATGAAACCTGTGAGCTCAAGCCCGATGAAAAAGTGGAACCATGGATTGTCGTGAAGCCGGAGGTCATCCGGGATGTCGCTAAATTTCTTCGTGATGAGGATGGACTGCGATTCGACTGCCTGATGTGCCTGAGCGGTGTGCACTATCAAAAAGAGAATGAGCTCGGGGTGACGTACCACCTGTTTTCCACCTCCGAAAAGCACAAACTGGCTCTCAAGGTGATAATGCCTGAGGATAATGCACAGCTTCCATCTGTGGAACAGATATGGAAAACAGCCGACTGGTACGAACGCGAGGCCTTTGACATGTTTGGCATCCGTTTTGACGGACACCCCGATCCACGGCGCATTCTCTGTCCGGACGATTGGGAAGGCCATCCGCTGCGCAAGGACTACCAGGTCCAGGAATTCTACCGCGGAATGAAAGTGGAGTATTAACAGATGACTGACGTTAAAGAAAAAGGACCAGAGGTAACCCTTACACTGCCTGCAGATACCGGTAACGGACTCAAAACCCAGGAAATGATCATCAATATGGGTCCGCAGCATCCCTCCACCCATGGTGTGCTGCGCATGGAGCTGACTCTCAACGGGGAAATCGTTACCAAAGCCATTCCGCATATCGGATACCTCCATCGCTGCTTCGAAAAGCACAGCGAGGCGATGAACGACTATGCAAAAGTGATTCCTTACGTGGATCGCATGGATTATGTTGCAGCCATGAACAACGAGCTGGGGTATGCCATTGCCATGGAGCGGCTGATGGATATCCGGGTAAATGACCGCGTTGAATATATCCGCGTTATCATGGCTGAATTGCAGCGTGTTGCCAGCCACCTGCTGGCCATAGGCACCTTCGGACTCGATATCGGCGCTTTCACACCGTTCCTCTACTGCTTTATCGAACGCGAAAAAATCCTGGATATCTTTGAAAAAGCCAGCGGAGCGCGTCTTCTCTATAATTATATCTGGATTGGCGGCCTGATGAACGATGTCCCTGCCGATTTCAAATCCGATACCGCCGCATTTGTAAAATCATTCCGCCCCAAAATAAAAGAGCTGAATGACCTGCTGTCGATGAACAGGATTTTTATCGATCGGACAGCCAACATTGGCGTATTGCCTGAAAAAGTAGCGATTAATTACGGAGTTTCGGGACCCAGTCTGCGCGGATCCGGTGTGAAGTGGGATCTGCGCCGTGATGATCCATATTCGATTTATGACCGCTTTGAGTTTGATGTAATTGTTGGAAAAGGAGAAATGGGAACCCTCGGCGACTGCTGGGATCGGTATATCGTGCGTGTTTGGGAGATGGAAGAAAGTCTGAAAATCATCGAACAGGCACTGGATAGCATGCCGGACGATGGCGATGTTCAGGAGGCGATTCCCAAGAAAATCCGTCCGCCCGCCGGCGAGATCTATTGCCGGACGGAAACGCCGAGGGGTGAGCTGGGATATTATATCATCAGTGACAAATCGACATCCCCATACCGGATCAAAGCCCGCGCACCCAGTTTTGTGAATCTTAGTGTTTTACCTGCCATCTCTATCGGTGCCATGGTGGCCGATATGGTGGCGATTATCGGAAGTATTGATATTGTACTCGGCGAGGTTGACCGTTAGCATGCATCGAGCCGTCTTGAGTCGGGCCGGTTTTTCGCATTCCGGGATACAGATAGCCAACCGGACCTGTGACAGCGGATGCTTGGCGAACCGGGGCCTTGTCCATTTAAACATGACATAATTATGCAGCAATTTCTGGAAAGTTTTCTGCCGGCCGGACCGTTGGTCGTCTTTGTCTTTTCAATCATTCCGTTGATGATCATTCTGGTCTATGCCCTGTTTGCGATCTGGCTGGAGCGCAAGGTGGCCGGGCACATGCAGGACCGGTTGGGACCGATGCGCACCGGCTGGCACGGATGGGCGCAGACAATCGCCGATTTGCTCAAAATGATCCAGAAAGAGGATATTGTACCGGCCAAGGCAGACCGTTTTCTCTTTAAACTGGCACCTTTTATTGCTTTTGCAGCGTCCTACGGGGCGTTTGTAGCCATTCCCCTGAGCAGCGGCTACATAGGAAGCATGATCGATGTGGGTGTGTTTTATATCGTGGCCATCACCTCGTTGCTGTCCGTGAGCATAATTATGGCCGGATGGGCATCCAACAACAAGTGGTCCCTGCTGGGAGCGATGCGGACCGCAGCACAAACCGTCAGTTACGAAGTTCCGACGGTGGTGACCATCCTTTCTGTGATCATCGTGACCGGGACTCTCAATCTGATGGAAGTGACGGAAATGCAAACAGGTAATGCATTCCTCGGTTTTCTTCCGAGCTGGCTGATCTTCCACAGTCCCTTCATGGTGATTGCATTTGGGCTCTTTTTCATTGCAACGCTGGCCGAAGCACACCGTGTGCCCTTTGACCTGCCCGAGTCGGAATCCGAGCTCGTCGGCGGCTACCAGACCGAATACTCCGGAATGCGATGGGGCCTGTTCATGCTTACCGAATATGCGGATATGCTGCTGCTGTCGCTTGTGGGCGTGACGCTCTTTTTCGGCGGATGGAACAGTCCGTTTGGGTCCTTTATGGAAGGTCCGCTCTGGGGCGCTTTCTGGATGCTGCTCAAGGGGATGATCCTGGTTTTTGTGATGATGTGGCTCCGGTGGACGCTTCCGCGGCTGCGTGTGGATCAGCTGATGAACCTCTGCTGGAAGTATCTCATCCCACTTTCTTTTGTAAACCTGGTGCTGATCGCACTCTGGGAAATGATTTTTTAACCTTTCAGGTAAGTAATTATGGTCAAGGCACTAACCGACACCTACTCGGCATTCAAATCCATCTTCATCGGGATGGGCATCACCATGCGCCATCTCTTCACAAGATCGGTCACGGTCCAGTATCCTGAAGTACGTGACAAGCTGCCGGAACGGGTGCGCATGAAGCTGCACGTCAATATCGACGACTGTATCGGGTGCCGGCTATGCGAACGCGCCTGTCCCGTTGAATGTATCGATATCGGAACCATCAAGTCGACCGACGACGATGATCTCGGAGAGACATCTACCGGGCACAAGAAAAAGCTCTGGGTGGATAATTTTGATATTGACATGGCCAAATGCTGCTACTGCGAGCTTTGCGTGCACCCATGTCCCACGAACTGCATTACCATGGTTGAGGAATACGAGTATTCAACCTATGACCGCCGTGATCTCATCTTCTCATTTTCCGACATGACTCCGGAGCAGATTGAAGAGGCAAACCGGAAGCTGGAGGCTGAGGAAGAGAACAAACGCAGAAAAAAAGAAGAAGCACGTCTGGCCAAAGAGAAAAAAGCTGCACAAAAGGATGCTGATGGAGGTGGTGATGCATCAGCCGGGGAATCATCAACCGGGAAGTCACCAGCAGGAAAGTCAACAACCGGGGAATCACCTTTCGGTGATGCGGATAGCAGCAGTGCAAAATCCGAAGCTTCGGGTGACGCCGACGCCGACAGGGAGGCACGTCGGGAGGCGCGGGAAGCGCGGCGCGCAGCACGGAAGGCGGAACGCGAAGCGAAGAAGAAATCGGAAGAATAGCTCATTGAATAACATTAATTTGAACTATACTGGTATGGATGTATCATGGATCTGTTTGCTATAGCTTTTTACGTGTTTGCGATCCTCATTATCGGCAGCGCCGCACTCATGGTGTTCTCCAAAAACATCGTACATTCTGCGTTTGCGCTTATGTTCACCCTGGCCGGGCTGGCTATTTTTTATGCCCTGCTTTACGCCGGTTTTGTAGCGGTGACTCAGTTGCTGGTCTATGTCGGCGGTATCCTGGTGCTGATACTCTTTGGAGTGATGCTTACCACACGAGGGTACTTTGAGAAGGTGAGGACACGCACGGTCAACCTGATTCCGGCTACATTATTCACGGCAATCATCGGGTTGATGCTCATTTTGGTATTTGTCACGACTGACTGGACCCTTATGCCGCTTGAGGAAGGGGAGGTGACAATGACCGGACTCGGCGAACTGCTGCTCACCGATTTCATGCTGCCGTTTCAGGTAGCCGGCGTGCTGCTTCTGCTGGCTATCATTGGTGCTGTGCTCATGGCTGCCCGAACCCGTCCACCGCAACAGACTCCGAACCCACAGCAAACATCACCAACGGAAAAGCAGCAGGATTGACATCACCGGTTTCATGCACCCGGAACGTAATGAAATATCAGATTGCCGAAACTTACTTTAACGATTAACCGATTTGGACATGGTCTTACCTGAATGGCTCGCAGAACCCGGACTCAACCACTTCCTGGTGGTTAGTGCCGCCCTGTTTTCACTGGGACTGCTTGCTGTGATATCACGCAGAAATATCATTATGGTTCTGATGGGCATCGAACTGATTCTCAACTCCGCCAATCTCAACTTTGTAGCGTTCAGCCGGTACGGTTTGCTTTCACTGGACGGACACATGATCGCTCTGTTTGTGATTATCATCGCTGCGGCGGAGGCGGCTGTTGCCCTGGCTATCGCACTGAATATCTACAACCGGTTCGGATCGATTGATGTCGATCAAATCAGTGAACTTAAGGATTAGAAAACCATCTATTGAATCTGAAATATTATGGCATTGGAATCCCTGATACAGCTATCACTCATCATCCTCTTTCTGCCGCTGGCCGGTTTTTTACTGCTGATTTTTTTCGGCAAGCGCCTGCCCCGACAGGGTGACTGGCTCGGCACCGCACTGGTCAGTGTCGCATTTCTGGCCTCAATGTTCATCATGGTTGTGAAGCTGGCTGCACCCGAATCGGTTTCGGCCGGATGGACCTGGGCCACCTTCGGCGGTATCCCGGGTGTCGGTGAGGTGACGGTTGAACTTGGCATCCTGATTGACAACCTTTCTGCAATCATGCTGACGGTCGTACTGCTGATCAGCATGCTGGTGCATTTTTTCTCGATGGGTTATCTTCAGGGGGATGTCCGGTATTCCCGCTATTTCGCCTATCTCGGATTGTTCACCTTTTCGATGCTGGGAATCGTACTCACCCACAACCTGCTGATGATGTACATTTTCTGGGAGCTGGTCGGGTTGAGTTCATACCTGCTCATCGGGCACTGGTATGAGAAAAAATCGGCTTCCAATGCTGCCATGAAGGCGTTTATCGTCAATCGCATTGGTGATGCCGGCATGTTCATAGGCATCATGATCATCTTCGTGCACTTTTCCACATTTTCATTTGACGCAATTTTCGGGGCGATGGCAGCCGGAAACCTTCCGTTTGAGAGCCAGGCCTGGCTGACGGCGGCCGGAATCCTGATTTTCTGCGGGGCGATCGGCAAATCGGCGCAATTCCCGCTGCATGTCTGGCTTCCGGATGCCATGGAAGGTCCGACCCCGGTCAGCGCACTCATCCATGCCGCCACCATGGTTGCCGCCGGGGTGTTCATGGTCGCACGACTTTTTCCCATGTTCACGGCCGATGCTCTGCTGGTTATTGCCTTTATCGGGGCCATAACGGCCATGCTTGCCGCCACCATCGCCATCACCCAGTACGATATCAAAAAAGTGCTAGCCTGGTCAACGATCAGCCAGCTGGGCTATATGGTAATGGCGCTTGGAGTGGGTGCGTATGCAGCCGGATTCATGCACCTTGTCACGCATGCTGCATTTAAAGCCGGTCTGTTTCTCGGCTCCGGTGCTGTGATCTATGCCATGCATGCGGCGCTTCACAAGCAGCATGACCACGATACGGATGCCCAGGACGTCCGGAATATGGGCGGACTCAAATCCCGGATGCCTGTCACCTACTGGACCTTTCTCATTTTCACCCTGGCCATATCCGGCATACCGCTGACATCCGGTTTTCTGAGCAAGGATGAAATCCTGGCCGGCACACTGGCTTTCAGCACACTCAACGGCCACTGGCTGCTTCCGCTGATCGCTTTCACCGTTGCCGGGATGACGGCGTTCTACATGTTCCGGCTTCTGATACTTACCTTTCATGGCGAACACGCACAAAAGAAACGGCTCCCGTTGATCAGTGAAGTGCCCGGGGTGATGGGGATACCGCTCATCGTACTGGCAAGTCTCTCCATATTCATTTTTTACAGTTTTAATCCGTTCGGCGCGTCCTCGGGCTGGCTCTTCCAGGCGCTGGAGCGTCCGGCAAGCGTTGTTCCCGAAGCCATTGCTCCGGCTACCTGGAGTGTGCTCTATGAAGCCATCAGCAGCGTCCATACACTGGTGATGATCCTCTCGATTG
Source organism: Balneolales bacterium (assembly GCA_007134845.1). Classification (GTDB taxonomy): domain Bacteria; phylum Bacteroidota; class Rhodothermia; order Balneolales; family Natronogracilivirgulaceae; genus SKNL01. The sequence goes on along the minus strand of SLKA01000114.1, from coordinate 556 downwards.
TCATTGCTGTGGCCGGACTCACATTCGCATGGCTGGTGTATCAGAAAAAAGTTTTCAGTGCGGATAAAATGGCTGCCGCAATGGGACCACTCTATCGCGGTTCGAGCAACAAATGGTACTTTGATGAGATGTACGAAGCGGTTTTTGTGAATGGAACACTCGCTTTGACGCGCATCTCAAACTGGTTTGACACCCGTATCATCGACGGCATTGTCAACGGAGCCGGCACGGTGACCCGCGGGGTGTCGCGTATCAGCGGCTGGATCGACAATACCTTTATTGACGGCCTGGTCAACTTTCTGGCCAATATCACGGGAACAATCGGCATGAGACTCCGCAAAATCCAGACTGGCAACATTCAGACCTATCTGGTTTTCGCTGTTTTTGGTTTTCTGATCATCGCCATTGTTCTTCTGACATTTTGATGACAATCTGAAAATGAAACTTCGATTCGCATTAACGGCAAATTCACAACATCACCAATTTCACATATTCCGGCAGCAAAATCATAATTAGAAACGAAACGGTATGGAATTTCAAATATTAGGCATCGGTA
>SLKA01000072.1 GCA_007134845.1 Balneolales bacterium | reverse complement strand
TACGACGTGCTTCTTTGGAATTCATGTATTCCGATGCATCATAATCTTCGATCTGTGCAGCGAACTTTGTGGGAAAATTGCTGACATCGAAATTATCAATCGATTTGGCACCGCTTTTTCCGGATATCAACCCGTTCCAAAACTCAGGGGCACCTTTACCAACGGGTGTAAGGGCCCCTATACCGGTAATAACTACTCTGCGTTTAGACATTAAAAAAAAGTAGGTGACTGTTAGGAGATTTTTCCTTTGAGATAATCAACAGCATCACCGACAGTTGCGATATTTTCCGCATCTTCATCAGGTATACTGATATCAAACTCTTTTTCGAACTCCATGATAAGTTCCACGGTATCAAGAGAATCTGCTCCTAGATCATTGGTGAAATTGGCATCATTGTTCACTTCGGACTCATCGACCCCAAGTTTGTCAACGATGATTGCTTTTACTTTTGCATCGATATCTTTCGACATAATGTGTTACCTGTTTGTTGTGAGTTATCTGTTTGATTTCGCGATTCTTGGAATATACCAATGGGCTCGCTTAAACGCCTTTTATAATAAAAATAGATTCAAGTTAAATCAACATAAAGCGCACGGCTCACATTGCCATGCCTCCGTCAACGGTTAATACGGTTCCAGTGAGATAAGAAGAGGCCTCAGAGGCAAGAAAGACCACCGCATTGGCAACCTCTTCGGGTTCACCTGCCCTTTTAAGCGGTATTTGCGCTTCAATGCTCTTTAGTATGCTTTGATCCAGTTGTCCGGTCATTTCAGTGGATATATAGCCCGGTGCAATGACATTGACCCGGATATTCCGCGATGCAATTTCTTTTGCCAGGGATTTTGAAAATCCAATGATGCCCGCTTTGGATGCGGAATAATTTGTTTGACCGGCATTTCCGGAAATTCCGACCACCGAGCTGATGTTGATGATGGAACCGGCCCGTGCCTTCATCATGGGTCTGATTGCTGCTTTTGAGTAGTTGAAAACACTTTTGAGATTGGTCCTGATAACATCATCCCACTGTTCTTCACTCATGCGCATGATAAGTGTGTCCCGTGTGATGCCTGCGTTGTTTACCACGATGTCCAGCCCGGAGAATTCTTCCAGTGCTGCTGCTATGACCTGCTCCGCTTGTGCGAAATCGACAGCATCGGCCTGGATTGCTCTGGCTTTTCTACCCTTTGACTCAATCTGGCGGACTACCTCATCTGCAGCTTCAGATGATCTGGCGAAAGTAATCAGTACATCAGCACCGGCATCGGCCAGTTGCAGGGCGATGGCTTTTCCGATACCTCTGCTGCCTCCGGTAACCAGAGCTGTTTTCCCATTAAGATTAAATTGTTCCAAACTCATAATTCGCGTTTTTTTTCGAGCACGTGTTTTATTGAAACCCTGATACTTCCACTTCTTTCAGAGTGCGCCACACCAAGCCCTGCAGCACATTTCCAGAGCCTGTCTCGATAAAGTGACGGGCACCATCAGCTTGCATGTTTCGGACGGTTTGTGACCAGCGGACTGGTTTCAGAAGCTGCTGCTTAAGGTTTTCTTTTAAAATTTCCGGAGAATCCGAACCAGTGCCGGTCACATTGGAATAGACCAGCGCTTTCGGGGGGTGAAATGTAATCGTATCCAGAATATCATTCAATTCGATCCGGGCCGAGTCCATTAAGGGTGAATGAAATGCCCCGCTAACGGGAAGTTTTTTGACGAGCTTGGCACCCGCCTCCCTGAGCTGTTCCATAGCCTCTTCGACAGCTTTGTCATGGCCCGACACTACAAGTTGTCCCTTGGTGTTATAATTTGCGGGTATGACAATGGCATCAGGCTCACGGGTAATCTCACGGCATATGGTTTCAACAACCTCATCCTCCAACCCGATGATTGCAGCCATGGAACCAGGATTTGTCTCACCCGCCTCCTGCATCAATTCACCTCTGCGACGAACCGCTTTCAATGCATCCTCAAACTCCAGGACACCGGCGGCAACCAGCGCCGTATATTCACCAAGACTGTGGCCCGCAACCATGTCAGCCTGATGCCCCAGCATTTCATACAGAGCGTATGCATGTACAAAAAGCGCAGGCTGCGTGTACATTGTCTGTGTAAGAGTGGCGTCTGGCCCATTAAACATGATATCGGTGATCCTGTACCCCAGGATTTCGTTTGCCTGATCACACCGGCTCCTGAATCCGCTGTGAAAGCGAAAATGCTCCGAACCCATTCCGGTTTTTTGTGACCCCTGACCAGGAAAAAGATATGCTTTTTTCATGTGATACGAATTTAAATGGCCCACTTCAGATATGTGGCACCCCAGGTATAGCCTCCACCGAATGCTGCCAGTACAAGCTTGTCTCCTTTGTTCAATCGGTCTTTCCAGTCATACAGACAAAGTGGAATCGTCGCCGCTGTGGTGTTTCCGTATTTGTCGATGTTAATCATGACTTTTGCAGGATCCAGGTTCATTCGCCGTGCTGTAGCATCGATAATCCTCAAATTGGCCTGATGCGGCACAAGCCAGTCAACATCATCACCTGACAGGTTGTTTTTCTTCATAATCTCCACTGAAACATCAGCCATGCCCTCTGTGGCTCTTTTAAATACAGGACGCCCCTCCTGATAAATATAATGCATTTTTTTATCGACTGTTTCATGGGATGCGGGATTTCTGCTTCCACCGCCAAATTGAATGAGTGTGTTTGACATGTCGCCTTCCGAATGCATGATATTATCGATGATGACATTTTCGTCTTCCGAAGGTTCCAGGAGTACACCGGCCGCCCCATCTCCAAATAAAATACACGTCGTACGGTCCGTATAGTCGGTAATCGCACTCATTTTATCTGAACCAATGACCAGCACTTTCTTGTACCGGCCGGATTCGATCATGTTTGTACCGGTTACAAGTGCAAAAAGAAAGCCGGAACAGGCCGCGGAAAGATCAAATGCAAAGGCGTTATTTGCCCCGATCATGGTCTGGGCAATGCACGCTGTAGCCGGAAACATATAATCCGGTGTGACGGTAGCCACGATTATGACATCGATCTCTGCGGGATCCAAATTCCGCTGCTCAAGGATTTCACGTGCCGCTTCTGCAGCCATGAATGCGGAAGCCTTGTCCGGATCCTTCAAAATACGCCGTTCCCGGATTCCGGTCCTGGTCAGGATCCATTCATCGTTGGTTTCCACCAATTTCTCAAGCTCCTGATTTGTCAGGATATAATCAGGCAAATAATGCCCCACAGCAGATATCTTTGCTTTGATATTAGAACTCATTCCAAAAAAAATTACAGTCCATGTACATTCATCTGTCCGAAGCCCGCGAATGCTCCCGGCCGGGCTTCCTAAGCAACAGATGCAACGATTTTTTTATTGATATTGGATTCGGCCATCTTGACCGCATTGTATATCATGTTTTTTATGGCAACTGGTGAACTGCCTCCATGACCAACCATACTGATACCATTAACACCAAGAAATGGCACCCCGCCAACTCTCTGATAATCGAATGGTGTGAAGGCCTCCTCGAGAAGGGATATCACCAGCCCTGCTTTTTCCTTATCAAGCTGCCGTTTTTTTATGACTCCCATAAGAAGCATTTTCAGAGCATCCGGGATGGATTCGCCGAATTTCAACAGGATATTACCGGTTATCCCGTCACAGACGAAAACATCAGCCTGTCCGGAGAGAATGTCCCGCCCCTCCAGGTTGCCTATAAAATTGGGAAGAGCCTGAAGCAGAACATGCGCTTTTTTAAGTGTTTCAGAACCTTTTTCTTTTTCTTCACCTACATTCAGCAGACCAACACGGGGAGTTTCAATACCCATTATGTCGCGTGCAAAGATGTTACCCATCACACCAAACTGATACAGCATTTCAGGTTTGACCTCAAGGTTGGCACCGGCATCAATCATCAAACCAAGTCCTTTTACCGTAGGATAAAATGTGGCAATAGTGGGACGTATAACACCATCCAGACGTCCAAGTATGAATGCCGAAGCCGCCAACAGGGCACCTGTGTTACCGGCACTCACAAAACCGTCAACAGCACCCTTCTGATGCATCCCCAAACCAACAACTATGGATGACCGGGGTTTATTTTTTACCGCCTGGGCTGGTGATTCATCCATTCCAATGATCTCCGGGGCATCCTGCAAAATGATACGTCCTTCGGGATAATCATGTTTTTCCAGCTCCTTTCTGATTTCAGACTCCGGGCCTGTCAGAACAGCAGTGATATCATCATTTTCATTAACGGCTAGAACAGCTCCACTTACAGGGTTCTGGGGATAATAGTCACCACCAGTAGCATCAACGGCAATTTTCATCATAGCACTTTATATGAAGGTGAATATTGGAATTCCGGGTGATAACAATCAGTTATTTATACCTCGCTTGCTGCTTTCACGACCTGGCGCCCCCGATAGTATCCACATTCTGTGCAGGCGCGATGACGCTGATGCACCGTACCACAATTCGGACATTCTGTTAGTGTGAGATCATCGAATTTTTGATGCGTGCGTCGTTTGTCTCTTCTGGCTTTCGAGGTTTTTCTTTTTGGATGTGCCATATTCAGTAAATCAATTCTTTTGAATTTTTTGTTTTAATTCCACTAAAGCATCCCATCTGGGATCATGATCATCTTCTTTTTTACCAAAACTTGCTTCAAATTCCGTGATTTTGCCATCTTTGATATATCTTGGGTGGAGTTTCTTTATGGGGATGCTTAACAGCAACGTATCACGCAACTCCCTGGTAATATCTATGACATTTTGAGACGGCTCCAGCCTTCTGAACGTGCCGGACAGCTCTTCACGTTCATCCTCTGCATTCAGCTGAAACACAACCTCATAATTACTCTCCAGCCTGGTGGCATATTCATCAAGGGATCGATCACAAATCAGTGTTGCCTCGGCTGTGAGCCGACACTGAATTCGGAGACTTTCATCCTGTCTGTTAAATCTCAATTGTATATCTACCCGTTTGATACCAGAGTGCTCAATGCCGAGTGAATCAGCTTGCAGTTCAAGCAACTCCTCTGACACCCCCCTGGGTATCTCGTTGAATCGAAAGGAAACCATATCAGTCTGAGTGTTTATAACAAAGCTGACTAATTTAGCAAATTATGCGCTGATACACAACGCTATGAAAACAATCCAAATCTTCTTTGTTCAATCATTTCAATTATTTTTCCGAGATCCTCTTTATTGTTCACAAAGTCGAGGTGGTCCGTATCGACAATCAGCTTTTCATGCGGATAGCGGCTGATCCAATCCTCATAAAGCGAGTTGAGCTTTTCCAGATACTCGATCCGGATTGTACTTTCATAGTCCCTCCCTCTCTGCTGAATCTGACGGACAAGGGTTGGTACATCGGCACGAAGATAGATCAGCAGGTCAGGCGGTGTCAGGTATCCGACCATCTCATGAAACAGGCTGCTGTAATTATCAAAATCACGCTTGCTCATCAAACCCATTTGATAGAGGTTCTTTGCGAAGATCTCAACATCCTCATAAATCGTCCTGTCCTGAATAAAACTTTGCCGGGTGCTGACGATCTCTTTCTGACTCCGGAAACGGCTGGATAGAAAATAGATTTGAAGATTAAAGCTCCATCGCCTCATATCCTCGTAGAAATCTGTAAGATAGGGGTTATTATCCACTGATTCATAAAATGCCTTCCAGTTGTAATGTTTTGCAAGCAGCGTAGTCAGTGATGATTTGCCGGCACCAATGTTACCCGCTATGGCATAGTAGTAAAAAACGGACGTTTGTTTTTCCGCAGGTGTTTGTTTTTCATCCATCAGAATCAGTCCTCTTTTCCCAGCAACCGATACATTGCTTTTTTGTATGCTTCCACGCCCGGTTGATCAAATGGATTTTCATCCAGGCAGTAGACAAAGATAGCCGTAGCGAGTTCAAAATAGTAAATGGCCTGTCCGAGACTGCCGGCATCCAGCTGATCAATATTAGCGATAAAAACCGGCACACCGCCCTCATTATGAGCCTGGATAGTTCCCTGATAGGCTTTATCATTCACTTCTTCCATGAATTTTCCGGATAGATAATTCAGGCCGTCATAGTCATTGCCTTCCGATGGTATCTTCATGGTACGCTCTTCATTCACCACCTTGAAAACGGTCTCCATTATGTTTCTTTTGCCGTCCTGGACCATTTGACCCAAACTGTGAAGATCCGTAGTGTATTGAGCCACAGACGGAAAGAGACCTTTGTCGTTTTTACCTTCGCTTTCGCCATACAATTGCTGCAGCCAGCTTCCCATGGAAGTCAGAGCCGGTTCAAAAGAGGTTACAAGATCGATGGCAAATCCTTTCTCATAAAGCGCATATCGCGCAGTTACATATTCAATAAGATTCTTCCGGTCCGTTTTCAGTTTCTGATAGCATTCCACCGCACCGTAAAAAAGGGACTTTACGTCAATACCGGCAGCGGCAATAGGTAAAAGTCCGACCGGAGTGAGTACTGAAAACCGGCCACCGACATCATCCGGCAATATGAATTTGCGGTAGCCGTGCGCCTTCACGATCTTGTTCAGCGCTCCTCCATTCTTGCTGGTGGTGCAAAAAATCCGTAAAACCGCATCATCGCCAAAGCGGTCGTGCATCCATTTTCTGAGGATTCGGAAAGCCAGCGCGGTTTCCATGGTTGTACCGGATTTGGATATGACATTCAGGTACACCTGTTTATCGGAACCGTCCGCTTTGGGTTTTTCCAGATATGCGATCAGGCGTTCAAGGTACCTGCCGGAAATATGATGCCCGGTGTAGAGGATCTGTGGCCCCCTGTCGTTGAATTCCGGCGTCAAGGCCTCAATAACCGCCCGCGCTCCCAGATAGGAGCCTCCGATTCCACAAATAATAAATATGTCCGCTTTGTTGTGAATTTCGGTGCCAATGGCCTCCATGTTTTCCAGGAGGGCATCATTGGGTTTTTCGAGAATGGTTTGCCATCCCAGCCATTCCGTACCAATGCCGGTTCGTTTATCAAGGCTGTCAGAGGATTCTTTGACAGTCGTTTCGGACAAGTTCCACTCTTTATCCGTCAAAAAAGGCCGGACCAGCCTGGTTTCAATGTTCATCATCTTACCTTTGTTATCTGATAACTTTTGCCATTTCAAGAAGTTCGAAATCGATACTCTTCTTTTTTGACCATGTTTTGTGCATTGGGGTTAGTGTGGTTTTGTAATTGATCACACCCACCATTACACTCCTGTGCCCGTCAAGCAGCGCCTGAACAGCGGCACTACCAAGCCGGCTGGCCAGAACCCGATCGTGTGAAGTGGGTGATCCTCCGCGCTGAAGGTGTCCCAGTATACTCACCCTCATATCATATTTCCCGAAATCATCCCTCAGTTTATCAGCCAGGGTTAACGCACCACCGGTTTCATCGCCTTCTGCAACAATCACAATGCTGCTCCTGCGTTGAACCTTGAAGACGTCATTGAGAGTATTGCGAATATATTCGATCTTCTTCACGGCTTCCGGCAGCAGAATGAGCTCTGCCCCAGATGCTATTCCCGTTTCGAGTGCAATAAACCCCGCCTCACGACCCATAACTTCAATCAGAAACAGACGGTCATGCGCATCGGCTGTATCTCTGATCTTGTCGATGGCTTCCATCGCTGTATTCAAAGCCGTATCATACCCAATAGTTTCATCCGTACCGAATAAATCGTTGTCGATGGTGCCGGGTACACCAACTACGGGATAGCCGAACTCATCATGTAATACGGTTGCACCTCGAAAGGTTCCATCCCCGCCAATGGCAACTACGGCATCAATTTTGTGTTTTCTGAGATTTTCAACAGCTTTTTTTCGTCCCGCTTCCGTCCTGAAGTCATCCGAACGCGCTGACTTCAGGATAGTGCCGCCCCGCTGCAATATATTCGATACACTTTCATGATACATTTCAACAAAATCATCGTCGATCATGCCCTGATATCCAAAACGAATCCCCATCACTCCAAGACCGTTTTTGGTGGCTGTCCTGACTGCTGCTCTGATCGCGGCATTCATGCCAGGGGAGTCTCCACCGCTTGTGAAAACGCCAATTCGCCTGATTGTATTTGCTGTCATTTTTCTAAGGATTTTATTGTTGAAATTCTGCTAAATTGGCACCGTAATACTCAAAGACATAATATTATGCCAACCGCATCCAATTTATCCGATCGAAAGATACCAAATTATAATCTCAAAATGATCCGGACTTTTGAATGAAAAACGCAGCAACAGAGGATAAAATCGACAACCGACCTGCCCCAATCAAATCACTGAACGAAATTCAAAAGCCAATTGCTTCCGAGCTGGCCACGTTCAAAACCCATTTCCGAAAGCACCTTGATACGGACGTATTCCTGCTGAACCGTATTGTCAACTATCTCATGCGTATGAAGGGCAAACAGATGCGGCCCATACTGGTGCTGCTTTCGGCCAGGCTGTGCGGTGAGATTAACGACCGGTCCTATGTCGCTGCCACAATGATAGAACTGTTGCATACGGCCACACTTATTCACGACGATGTCGTTGACAATGCAGATCAGCGCCGGGGATACCTCAGCATTAACAAGGTCTGGAAAAATAAAGCCAGTGTGCTTTTTGGCGATTTTCTGCTTGCAAAGGGCCTCCTTGTCGCTGTGGACACCCAGGAATTCGAACTGCTCGGAGTTCTGTCAACGGCCGTAAAGCGCATGAGTGAGGGTGAATTGCGCCAGTTAAAGGCCTCTAAGCTTCAAAACATGACTGAGGACAAGTATTATCAGATCATTTCCGAAAAAACGGGAAGCCTGCTGATAGCTTGCTGCGAGTGTGGAGCGATCAGTGCATCAGCTGATGAACCGATCCGTGAACGGATGCGCCACATAGGACATCACATCGGAATAGCTTTTCAGATACGTGACGATCTGCTGGATTACAGTCAGCGGAAAACAGGTAAAACTGCCGGTAATGATATATATGAAAGGAAAATCACACTGCCCTTTATAGCGGCACTGGAAACCGCATCCCTGATAGAACAGCGCAAGATGCGCTGGCTATACCGTAGAAAAAACAAAACCGCTGCTGAGGTGGAAAACATAAGGGATTTTGTAAAAAGCAAAGGGGGCTTTGAGTACGCGCATCACAAAATGGAACACCACGCCGGACTGGCACTCAGCCTGCTTAACGAATTTCCCGAGTCTGAAACACGAGATTTATTTTCTGAATTTATCCGATTTGTCATCTATAGGAAAAAATAGCACCACGGTACTTCCGTCCAGATCATTTCTGTTTATATCCGATGTTCATCTCGGCGCTTATTCAGAACAGAAAAACCGGGAACTGGAGTTTGAAATCATTCAATTGGTGGATTTTTGCAGGGAGCAAGGACTGGAGATTGTTATCCTTGGTGATTTTTTTGACTATTGGATGGAGTATCCCGGTGGAAGAGTTCCTTCGATTGGGCGGGATGTTCTGCATCATTTCCGGCAGTATCACGAGCAGACAGGTAGTCATACCCTTTTTATCACGGGTAATCATGATAACTGGACAAACGGATATCTCACCGATCTGGGATTTGATGTCGAACATGAATACCGGATTCTTGCTGATTCGACTGCCTCGATTCTTGTGCTTCATGGTGACGGACTCAGGGATCCGGCGATGAAACTCCCCCGTCCCGCAATACATCGTTTGCTCAGAAATTCGTATTTTATAAAAACGTATCAGACACTGTTGCCGCCCCGTCTGGGGTGGATCGGCATGAGGCTGTTTTCCGGAAGCAGCAGAAAATCCGGAGAAATAAACCCCGAAACTTCACGCGCAAACATGCTCGATTCATGGGCTAGAAATCATGTGCGAACCAATGATGAAATACAGGCCATTGTCTATGGACATCACCACCGACCCGTCCTCTGGAGTGAAAACGGTCTGATATGTATGAATTGCGGTTTTTTCAGTGGAAATAAAACACTTGGCTTGTATGCAAATAATACATTTGAAATCGTTACATGGAGTGCACAAAGCAATACCCTCTCAACCGGAGATTTAAAGGTAGTTAACAGAGAATGACTGGCAAGGATTTTGAAAATATGGACATGGACCGTTATCTGAATGATGCTGAGTACAGGCGGGAAATCGCACGTCAAAAAAAGAGTTCCGCCGATGCTGAAAAGGGAAAGAAGGCGGAAGGCGGCAGCTTCAAAGGCAAGCGCAAACCCACCATGTTTTCTTCGCGCGGATCCACATCAGATATAGGCTGGAGGCATATTTTAGGTGTATTTGGCGGTATTATAATTGTTTTTTTCATTATCGGACTGATTTCCTTTTTCTATCTGGCTAAGGGACTTCCCTCTATTGAGGAACTTGAAAATCCCCAAACCGATATTGCGAGCTTTGTGGTCAGCCGGGACGGACAGGTGCTGGATAAATATTTCACCGAAAACCGGACATACATCCGCTATCAGGATATATCACCAAATGTGGTTGATGCATTGGTCGCCACTGAGGACCACCGTTTTTACAATCACTGGGGCATAGACATGTACCGCACGCTTGCCATCCCCTACCACCTCATTCGTGGCAACCCCCAGGGCGGATCGACCATATCGCAGCAACTCGCCCGCAATTTGTACCGCTCCATCGGGCGTGAAGTGAGCGTGACCCGAAAATTACGGGAGATCATTACAGCCATTCAGATTGAACAGAATTATACCAAGCCGGAAATCATTGAAATGTATCTGAATACGGTGGAATTCAGCAACAGTTCTTTCGGAATTGAATCGGCTGCTCATACCCATTTCAACAAACCTGCCAGTGATCTCAGTGTCCCAGAAGCAGCCATTCTTGTGGGAAGTCTTCAGGCTGTTTCCGCACTCAATCCACGCACAAGGCCCGAACGCTCCGTGCAAAGAAGAAACATCGTTCTCTCCCAGATGGCCCGCCACGATTTTATTACTGCCGATGAATTTGCACAGTTTCGCGCCACACCACTCGAGCTGGATTACAATCCGCCTTTCCGAACCGGTCGTGAGAGCCGGTACTTCGGACAGTATGTGCGTCAGCAAATACAGGGCTGGGCGGATGAAAACGGCTATGACCTGTACCGTGACGGACTTGTCATACACACCACGATCGATTCGCGCATGCAGCGGTATGCTGAAGAAGCACTGAAAAGTCAGCTGGTGCTTCATCAGCAAAGTTTTGAGAAGGAGTGGACCACACCCGGAAGAAATGTGTATATGGATAAGCTTTGGTCGCAGTATCCCGGCTTTCTCAACAGTTTTCTGGAAGAGACCGATCGCTATGACCTTTACCGCCGTGAGGGTCGCGGAAATCATGCAGAGATTCTCGAAATGCTGAAGTCAGACGAGGCATTTGTGGATTCCGTCAAGCGTGTCCGGGCTCGCCTTGAAGCTGGTTTTGTCGCCATTGACCCATCCAACGGAAATATCCTAGCGTGGGTTGGAGGATCGGATTACAGCAGCATTCAGCGGGATAATGTCCATCAGCTTCGCCGTCAGACCGGATCCACTTTCAAGCCGTTCGTTTATGCAGTAGCCATTGACAATGGCTACCGGCCCTATCACCGCTTTTCAAAATATCCGGTAAACTTTTTTGATGTGAGCGGGGATCGCTGGTCGCCAAGAGATCCGGTGATTCCGAGCGGACCTGAAATGATTACGCTCCGAGAGGGCATCGGACGAAGCCTTAATAATGTCACAGTTCGCCTTCTGCCGGAACTGGCTGGAGCACCCGGGACGAACAGACTCGAAGACCTTCGACCCGCTGGAGTGAAAATAGCTGATTTTGCACGGCGAATGGGAATGAACAAAACACCCATAGCCACTAATCCGGCCATCGCACTTGGAACAGCCCATTCCAGCCTGCTTGAACTTACCAGCGCCTACACCACTTTCGCCAATATGGGTGTACACATTGAACCTTATGCTGTAACCCGAATCGAAGACGGAGAAGGGAATATATTGCAGGAATTCCGATCCTCCAGCCAGCAGGAAGTGATAAGTCCGGAGACCGCTTATATTATGGTTGACATGATGCGAGGCGTAATTCGCGGTGGTCAGGGCTGGGTGGGTACAGGCAACCGCATGAACTGGATGTTCAATATCTCACAGGACATTGCCGGTAAAACCGGAACCACACAGAACAGTGCCGACAACTGGTTTGTGTCAATGATGCCCCATATCGTGGCCGGTGCATGGGTTGGTGGCGAAGACCGGCGTATTATCTTTCCCCAGGGAACGCAGGTGGGACAGGGTGCACGTACAGCACTTCCCATTGTTGGGCAGTTCCTCCAAAGCTGTGCCAATGATCCCAATGTTCCCTGGAGCAGAGATGCATTTGAACAACCGCAGGGCTTTGTGATGGAGCAACCTCCCGATGAGCGGGAATCGGAGCCTACCCGCCCAAGCAGAATCATCTGGTAGGTTTATTGGCTACCCGGATGCGATTCTTCACAATGCGAAGTTCACGCTTCGCTCTTTTGTGCTCATCGGTGAAAATCCTGAGATTCCTGATCCCTTCCTCAAGCTCTTTCTGTTTGGAACGTTCCGAGGCGGTATCTATCTGATCCGAGGCAATGGCCTCCTCAGCCATGACAATCACATTGTTATCTTTGATCTCTGTAAATCCGCCGCTGATGGCATAACTCAGATCAGGTTTGTCTTTAATCTTCACAACCAGTCTGCCGATATCAAGAATGGAAACCAGTGGTGAGTGATCCTTGCGCACCTCAAAACCACCTTCAATGCCCGGCAACTGAATACCTGCGACCTCCCCTTCAAAAATTGGTCCGAGAGGTGTTAAAATGTGAGCTTTCATTCGAGCTGATATTTCGGATTGGTTCGGTTATTGCGTGATGAGTCTAGTCCTCTTCCTTGAGCATTTTCTCTCCGCGTTCGATGGCTTCCTCAATGCTTCCCACAAGGAAGAAAGCATTTTCAGGCAGATGATCCAGCTCACCATCAACAATCTGCTTGAAACCTTTTATGCTGTCTTCGATTTTTACAAATTTGCCATCGAGCCCGGTGAACTGTGAGGCGACAAAGAAAGGCTGACTGAGGAACCGCTGCACCCGGCGCGCCCTGGCAACAGTAAGCTTGTCCTCATCTGAGAGTTCATCCATCCCGAGAATTGCGATTATGTCCTGCAGCTCTTTGTATCGCTGCAGAAGCTCCTTCACACTCTGGGCAGTATCATAGTGATCCTGTCCGATAATTCGCGGATCCAGAATTCTGGATGCCGAATCAAGAGGGTCCACAGCCGGATAAATACCAAGTGATGCAATTTGCCTCGAAAGTACTGTAGTTGCATCGAGGTGGGAGAACGTCGTTGCAGGCGCCGGGTCGGTGAGGTCATCCGCCGGCACATAAATAGCCTGAACAGAGGTAATCGACCCATTTTTTGTGGATGTGATGCGCTCCTGAAGATCCCCCATTTCTGAGGCAAGTGTTGGCTGATAGCCTACAGCGGAAGGCATCCGTCCAAGCAGGGCCGATACTTCAGATCCGGCCTGCGTAAACCGGAATATATTGTCAACAAAGAACAGAATATCCTTGCTGACCTGATCCCGGAAATATTCGGCGATCGTCAAACCCGAGAGCGCAACCCTGGCGCGAGCTCCGGGAGGCTCGTTCATCTGTCCGAATACAAGCGTAGCCTGTGATGTTTTCAGCGCCTCCGGGTCAACCTTGTCAATATTCCAGTTGCCGCTCTCCTCAAATTCTTTTTTGAATTCTTCGCCGTAGTTGATAACGCCGGACTCGATAAATTCACGGAGCAGGTCATTCCCCTCCCGAGTTCGCTCGCCGACACCCGCAAACACGGAAAGTCCGCCGTGCTGCTTGGCAATATTATTGATCAGCTCTTGGATGAGAACCGTTTTGCCGACACCTGCACCCCCAAAAAGACCAATTTTTCCACCCTTGGCATAGGGACACAGCAAGTCGATCACTTTAATACCGGTCTCCAGCATTTCCGTGGAAGTTGACAATTCCTCAAAAGGTGGAGCAGGCCTGTGAATCGGATAACGCTCTTTGCCTTCAGGCTGAGGAATACCGTCAATGGTGTCACCGATGATGTTGAAGAGGCGGCCCCTGACATCTTCTCCTATCGGCATGGATATCGTAGTACCAAGATCTTCCACCTCTGTTTGACGAATGAGTCCGTCTGTAGAATCCATGGCCACTGTACGAACCCGGTTTTCACCCAGGTGCTGCGCCACTTCGAGTATGAGATCCTGCAGACCTTCACGTTCTACTTTCAGTGCATTGAGAATAGGTGGAAGGTTCCCCTCCGGAAAGTCAACATCCACAACAGGTCCAATGATTTGTGCTATGCTCCCTTTATTCATCGGCAAAGAGTTTTAAAATTTTTTCAGTAATGTGTCTGGCAGGTCGTCATGGCCTGCCACAGTAATTTGGTGAAATTACCAAATACCGATGCAAAACAAAACATCAATTGCAATCAATCACCTTATTTTGCTAAAAAAATATTATTCGCGATGGTGTCAGCAGTTACGCACAGGTGAATCATGCCTCGGGGTATGAATAGTGTCATCGCTCATATATCACTTAATTATTACGAAAAAAATCCTTACTTTTTTTAGAATTTGAACACTAACCAGAAAAAGCGGAATAGAAGCTTTGGAACAAACTCTTACAGCACGTCAAGCCAGCGTCAATGCTCTTAATTACTTCGAAGAATTCAAGAAAACTGATTCGAAGATACTGAACAAACTAGAAGGGCAGGATCGCCAGCAGGCAAATGAATACGTGCAGGGCATCCTTCGCCGAAGGAGCTATCTTGACTTCCTGATCTCACACTATAGTGCCGTTGCTGTGGATGAAATGAACCCTCAATTCAAGAATATCCTTCGCATCGGTCTCTATGACCTGCTTTTCATGGACGGCACCCCGGATTATGCCGCTGTTAACGAAGCTGTTGAACTTGCAAAAACCATGGGCGGCTCACGCAGCGGTGACCTAATGAATGCCATTCTACGCCGGGTGCAACGTGACATGCCTAACCTGCCCAAACCGGATTTCGATGATCGAATCAAACTTATTGCAACCACCTTTTCACACCCTGAATGGCTTGTTAAACGATGGGTGGAGCGCTTCGGAGAAAGGGAAGCATTCAAGCTCATGCAGTACAACAATCAGAACCCATCCTACTACCTCAGGATGAACGGGCTTAAGACAAACGACAGCAATTTCAAGCTTCGCTTAACCAAAGCGGATATCGACTTCGAGGAGAGCGACTGGCTGCCAGGCTATTACAAGGTAAGTACACTTCAGAAAATCAGATCCAAGGGCTGGTTCCAGAAAGGGTTTGCCCAGGTTCAGGATATTGCTGCAGGCTTCGCACCCACGATCCTTGATCCACAGCCGGGCGAGGCTGTCTACGACCTGTGTGCTGCCCCCGGCACCAAAACCATCATGCTCTGTGACCTGATGAAGAACCAGGGAAGTATACTCGCCGTTGATATCTCAGCCGAACGAATAGCCATGATCGCCGAAAATGTCACCAATTATGGTGCCGATATCGTCAAGGTGCAGCGTGCCGATATCACAGATGAGCGGTTTAAACTGGTTGATGCCGTACTGCTTGATGCTCCCTGCACCGGAACCGGCGTGCTGTCAAAACGTGCCGATCTGCGATGGCGCCGTACGGAAAAAGATCTCGAAGAATTCACTTCTCAGCAGGATGAACTCCTTGATGCTGCAGCTAATATGGTTACACGTGGAGGACGGTTCGTTTACTCCACTTGCTCCATTGAACCGGAAGAAAACATGGAACGCATAACCAGGTTCCTTGAAATTTATAATAACTTTGAGCTTGAGGATCTGGAAGATTACCTGCCCGAGGAAGTACTTGCCGACGACGGCAAGTCGTATCAAACCCTGCCCCATATCCACAATTGTGACGGTCACTTTGGAGTGCTGCTCAGAAGAAAAGTGTGACCTGTTCGCACAAGTTTTTTACAAATAAACCTGATTAGCGTAAGAACGAATTTATGTCCAGAGGCAGCCTGAAAGAAAAAGAAATTCCGAAGCAGTACGACCCCAAATCCATTGAAGATCAATGGTATTCTTACTGGATGAAGCACGGCATGTTCAAAGCCCGCAGTGATTCCGGAAAGGATCCGTTTACCATCATGATGCCTCCGCCCAATGTGACCGGAGCGCTTCATATGGGACACGCACTTCAGGGGGCCGTGCAGGATGCCCTCACGAGACTCAAGCGCATGCAGGGATATGAAGCTCTATGGCTTCCAGGAACCGATCATGCCGGCATCGCAACGCAGAATGTGGTGGAGCGTGAGCTCAAAAAAAACGAAAAGAAAAATCGCCACGATATCGGCCGGGAAGCATTTGTAAACAAAGTCTGGGAGTGGAAGGAAAAATACGGCGAAATCATCACACGGCAGTACAGCAAACTCGGTGTGAGCTGCGACTGGAGCCGCGAGCGATTCACTATGGATGAAGGCTTGTCCAACGCGGTACAGGAGACCTTTATCCGGCTTCACAATGAAGGTCTTATCTATAAAGGGTATTATCTGGTGAACTGGTGCCCGGTTGATATGACTGCAATCTCCGATGAAGAGGTTGAGCATGTCGAGCGAAAAGGCCACATGTGGCATGTCTCCTATCCCCTTGATGAAGAAACAGTATCCCGGTCCGGCATCACCCATATCACCATTGCAACCACCCGGCCTGAAACCATTCCAGCCGATACGGCTGTAAGTGTGCATCCCGATGACGAACGATATCAAAAACTCATCGGCGGCCATGCCATCGTTCCCACAACAGGGCGCAAGGTTCCCATCATCGCTGACGAGTATGTCAAAATGGATTATGGATCTGGTGCGCTGAAGGTCACTCCCGCTCACGATGAAAATGATTTTGAAATTGGTTGCCGCCATTCCCTGCCAACCATCAATATCATCAACAAGGACGGCACTCTCAACGAAGCATCCGGTAAATATGACGGATTGGACCGTTTTGATGCGCGGGAGCAGATTGTCAAGGATGTTGGTGAAGAGGGCTTGCTGGTCAAAGTGGAAGACTATGTCAATCAGATAGGCATATCAAGCCGCAGCAAGGCAATCATTGAGCCACTGCTCTCGGACCAATGGTTCGTAAAAATGAAGCCGTTGGCCGATAAAGCCATGCAGGCCAGCCGCAACAATGAGTTCCGGTTCTATCCGCCCCGCTGGGAGAATGAATTCTTCCGCTGGATGGAAAACATACGTGACTGGGTGATTTCACGCCAGCTGTGGTGGGGACATCGCATTCCCGTTTGGTATCATACGCTTGAAGACGGCTCCATCGACCGCTCCCGTGATTATATTGTGAGCATAAAGCAGCCGGAAGAAGGCATGGTGCAGGATCCGGATGTGCTCGATACGTGGTTCTCTTCCTGGCTATGGCCATTTTCCACGCTCGGATGGCCTGATAAAACAAAGGATTTTGAGTACTTCTACCCTACTTCCGTCCTGGTTTCGGGTTATGACATCCTCTTTTTCTGGGTTAGCCGCATGCTGATGGGCGGCATTCACTTCACCGGAAAAGCCCCCTTCCATGATGTCTTTATGACCGGTATCGTCAAGGACAAGCAGGGACGAAAAATGAGCAAAAGCCTGAACAACGGCATTGACCCTCTTGAAATGATCGACAAGTACGGTGCCGATGCGGTCCGCTACTGCCTGATCATCCTCTGCGCACAGGGACAGGATATCAAACTTGACCCGGGGAAATTCGAAATGGGCCGCAATTTTGCGAACAAGCTCTGGAATGCATTTCGTTTTCTTAATATGCACCTGGATGAAGATGGCGGATATTCGGAATCTTGGCCCGGCAGCGATGCCGGCATTGACACGCTGCCCCTGCATGACCAATGGATGATCACACGCATTCAGCAGACTACCGAAGCGGTCGATAACGACCTCTCCCGATACCGTCTCAATGAATCCTTGCTCAAAATATATTCTCTCGTCTGGGATGATTTCTGCGACTGGTACCTCGAGCTCATCAAACCGGAGTTTGGCAAAACAATGAACCGGGAAGTCGCTGAACGGGCCCTCATCCACTTTGAGACCCTGCTGAAGCTGCTCCATCCGTTTATGCCGTTCATCACCGAAGAAATCTGGCAGCGACTGCGAGATCGCACCGAACAGGATGCTCTTATAGTCAGCAGCTGGCCCGAATATAAAAAGGAAATTACGAGTCCGGATTCCATCAGACTCTTCAGCACCATTCAGCAAATCATCTCCTCCATAAGAAACATACGGTCTGAAATGAATGTGCCGGAACAGCTGGATGTTGATGTGATCATCAGACCGGCAAAACAGGACATGCAGGATAAGCTGACCGAACATCGTCCCGTATTTGAAAAACTCCTGCGCCTGGGCAGGCTGACAGTTGATACCTCTGCAGAACGCCCAAAAGCAAGTGCATCCGATGTCGTTGAAGGAATCCAGCTCTTTGTGCCACTCTCAGGCCTCATCGATTTTGAAAAAGAGAAAAAGCGGGTTGGCAAAGAAATCGCACGTTTGGAATCCTTTCTCGTTTCAGTTGAAAAGAAGCTGTCAAATGACAAGTTTCTTGATAATGCACCCGAGGATGTTGTTCTGAACGAACGCAAGAAACAGAGTGATGCCCGTGTAAATCTTGAGAAAATGCGCACCATTCTTTCCGATCTGAGTTGATCTTCATCGTTTTGCTGTAATAAGCTGTTTTCATATTCCTATTTATGCCCACTTTTGTTTTAAGAAATGACGATACCGAGGACCGTCCGTCAGTCCCCCCTTTTCTCAAAGATGTAAATGATCACCAGCGGAAAGCTGTTCTTCATACCGACGGACCACTGCTTATCATTGCCGGAGCAGGCAGCGGTAAAACACGGGTGTTAACCTATCGCATTGCCAATCTGCTCTATCAGAAAAAGGCCTGGCCCAATCAGATTCTGGCACTTACATTCACCAACAAGGCCTCTCGTGAAATGCAGGAGCGAATAGTGGATCTCATCGGTGAACAGACCAACCGACTCTGGATGGGCACCTTTCACTCCATTTTCTCACGTATCCTCAGGATTGAGGCCGAGCATCTGGGGTTCACCCGGGATTTCAGCATCTATGACACTGTGGACAGTGAGCGTGTCATCAAAACCATCCTTCAGGAACTGAATATCAACACCAGGGAAGTCAAACCCCGCAACGTGCGTTTTACAATCAGTGGTGCCAAAAATCAAATGATATCGCCTGATATGTTCAGGGACAAATTTGTTCAAAGCTCACTGGATGATATCGCCGCTCAGGTGTACCAGCGATATCTGGAGCGTTGCAAGAAGAACAATGCGATGGATTTTGACGATCTGCTCCTCAAGCCAATCGAACTGTTTGAGCAGCATCCCGATATCCTGCTGAAATATCAGCAGCACTTCCGTTACATCCTTATCGACGAGTACCAGGATACCAATCATGCACAATACCGGGCAACGAAGCTGCTGGCAGCCGGGCATAACAATATCTGTGTAGTGGGTGATGATTCCCAGAGCATCTACTCATTCCGAGGGGCTGATATCACCAATATCCTCAACTTCCGGGAAGATTATCCTGATTCCGTTCAAATTCCCCTGGAGCAAAACTACCGTTCGACAAAAGTAATTCTTAAGTGTGCCGACTCCGTTATCAAGCAAAACAAATCACGGCTTGAAAAGACGTTATGGACTCAGAATGATCAGGGTGAAATCATCACCGTCCTGGAAAACTATGACGAGCGCGACGAGGCCAATCGCATCGTCCGTACCATTGAGGACAAAAAGATCCGCCAGAATCTCACTTATCGTGATTTTGCTGTGCTATACAGGACAAATTACCAAAGCCGGGTTCTGGAGGATGCGTTTCGGCGGCGGGGAATCCCCTATCAGCTCGTAGGCGGTATCTCCTTTTACCAGCGCAAGGAAATAAAGGATGTGACCGCCTATCTGAGGCTGCTTGTCAATCCTCATGATGACGAATCACTGCTCCGGGTAATCAATGAGCCCGTCCGGGGGGTCGGAGAAAAAACATTGGCTATTCTTTCGGAGAAGGCCCGGGCTGAGGATATCTCCCTCTGGAACGTGATCACCGGTGTGGAATCAACCGGGATCTATAAGCCAGCCATTCCGAGAATCCGTGAATTCGTGGATGTACTGCAACGAACAACGGAAAAACTGAAAGATACCGGACTCACTGACACTGTCCGCTTCTTGCTGGAAGAGACTGGCTACGTTCGCCAGTTCATTGAAGAGCATTCCCACGACTCACTGATGCGCCGCCAGAATGTCATGGAACTACTGAACGCCATCTCCTACTTTGAAAAAAGCAGCAATCAGCCGGATCTGAGCACCTTTTTACAGGAAATCAGCCTGGTCACCGATCTTGATGCACATGATTCCAACGAACCGGCAGTCACGCTTATGACTGTCCACGGTTCAAAAGGCCTTGAGTTCCCCATCGTGTTCATAGCCGGACTCGAAGAAGAGCTTTTCCCTATCGGAGGTCGAATCGGCGAGGAAGTTGACATCGAGGAAGAACGGCGCCTTTTCTATGTAGCCATCACCCGTGCTGAGAAATATCTCTATTTCAGCTATGCCAAAAACCGTTTCCGGTTTGGGGACCAGGTTGAAATGCTTCGCTCCCGTTTTCTGGATGAAGTGGATCCCTCTGTAGTTCGGACTGAAACGGGAGCAACAATCCGGCAGCGAGGACCGGGCGGAAAGCCAGCCGGAGGCACTTACATCTCCTATGACGACCGTGGTGGCGATCAGCCTGCATGGGGCAAACCTGACAGCGTACGTGGCTCCGGTAGCGGCGGAGGAGGTGGAGATTCCTCTGTAACCATTGAATATGAATACGAAGCGGGAAGCTCAGAATGGCGACCGGGTCTTGCTGTCATTCATCCGAAATTTGGCCCTGGTAAAATTCTGCAGTGCGAAGGTTCCGGTGAAAACGCACGATTGACGGTGTTTTTTAAGAATGTGGGACAAAAGAAGCTGGTAGCAAGACTGGCCAAACTTACGGTGATCGGTTAACATTCGTGCATTCCGTGGTCATTTGGCCTACCCTCGCTGCGTCGACTCGTCAGGCACCAAGTGTTTCCCGGAATTCCACGAATTGCATAATATCCTTTCTTGAAATAATGCCGATCAGCTCGCCATTTTCCAGCACCGGAAGACGTCCACTCCCGGCATCTATCATTTGCATGAGAACGTCGTAGGCATCCGTATCCGGACTTGCTGTCCGCAACGCCTCCCTCGGTGTCATGATATCCGATACGCGCGTAAACTCCCACTGCTCACGGTCCACAGCCTTGACTTGGTTTATCTCTACAAGACCGACAAATTCATTTTGTTTCATCACGGGAAAGCATGAAAACCTGTTTTTAAAAAAAAACTCGTTAACCAAGTTTCTCAGACTGATATCAGGGTGCACCGTTGAAGGGTTCGTGGTCATAATCTTGTTGACCGGAATACCTGACAAGCCTTCGCGCATTGCGACCATGTAATAGCCGCTTTTAGCCGATTGAAGAAGGAACATGCCAACAAATATCCATACAACACCGACAACGATGGAACCCCCAAAAACAACCAGCAAACCGGTGAACATCAGAAAAAAAGCAAAAATTTGGCCCAGATTGCTTACAATCCGGGTGGATTTGCGCAAATTACCCGTGTAATGCCAAAGTGCAGCCCGCATCATGCGACCGCCGTCAAGAGGGAACCCGGGAACCAAATTGAAGACCACCAGCAGGATGTTTAAATACCCGATATACCAAAGCACGCCGTAAACCCCTTCGCGCACGACAGGTTCGAGCACAAGTGCCGCCCCGAGAAACAGCAAACCCAAAACGAAGCTGCACAATGGTCCGGCTCCTGCAATCACAAATTCATCACGCGCCCGCTCTGGTTCCTTTTTCATTTTTGCCAGTCCACCGAAAATGAATAGGACAATTTCTGAAATCTCCACATTTCGATTTCTTGCCGCCAGGGCATGGGCGAACTCATGCAACAAAATGGAGATGAAAAAAAGCAATGCTGCAACGATGCTTAAAATCCATGCCTCAGACCCGGATATCTCCACGAAGTTATGCGGGAAAAAATAGTTGGCCAACATGTATACAACAAGGGTAAACATGATGAACCAGCTGTAATCCAGATTCACTCTTATCCCTTTATAGTTTCCCAGCGACAATCCCTGTTTTTGCATGGCATCTACCCCTCTAAATCCAAAATATCCACTAAAAAAATGTTTGCCTGATCTTCTTTATAAAACAAACAGACCGACAGACACGTTTCATCCGTATCATATTATCCAGGAACATACCTTGAATCCAGTTAAAACGAATCCAGCCAAAACCCGTTGTCCTGTTTTTTTATCACTGCATGCATTGGTTGTAATTATATTTACCTGTACATTTTTGGAATTTGAGTGATTTGACAAGACATTTTGATTCATAACGTTATTTATCGGCTTATCCGTAACGACAAGATCGACCAGATGCTAAACAGGGCAACCTTCAAATTACTATTCTTGATAGGCATTCTGGCAGGATTTACCGGATCACCTGTCAGTGCACAGATGAGTGCCACACCCCATCATATTGCCCTGGGTGGCGGTGTGGCTTACAGTACCGGTTTGTCGGCTCATTTCATCAACCCTGCCAATTTGATGCTTCAGAATGATCAGCGCAGACACCAGATCACCCTGGGACTTGGCGGGGTGTACTACAGTGAAGGATTTCATCTGCAGAAATCGGACAGGCTTCCTGCCGAGGCGTTATCTTATTTTTTTCCTGACGACCCTCCTGATGCAAATGCAATAACGGATGCCGGGTTCGACCGAATGTTCTCCGATTCTGACCGCTACCACATGACCCAATCCTACGAAATGGTGCCACTGGGATACAGCTGGTCGAACGGCAGCCGGGCACGCTCCTTTGCGATGCGTTCCCGTGGGCTGGCTTCCTTCGAAATGAACCGAAACTGGTTTGCAGCCGACAAGATCCCGGACGATCCGGAGGCTCCGTTTGTCCGCTTTCTCAACGAAAACTATCAGGTGTTTCACGAAATCTCCTTTGCCATGGCACGTGAAGTGACCATGCTGAACCAATGGCAAGCCGGCCTCAATACTCTTTACATCGGCTTATCACCAAAATTTCTTCTTGGTGGCATGTATTCTCAGGTGGAGTATGAGTCCGTATATCAGCCGGTTGCCGATGGTTGGCAAAACACCGGCAGCATGGAGATGCGTCTCGCTGGTGACATGGACCGCTTCCTCACAGAGTTACTCCGTACCGGTGATATAAGTCAGGCCTATCAAAATCATTTTTTTCCGTCTTCCAACTTTGAGATCAATGGTGTTGGATTCGGAATTGATGCCGGTCTGACCTACATCATTCCCTTGGGGGATGATATCTCCCTCTCTCCCTACAGTCATGAGCCGCTCAGAAAGTCCCTGCGCTTCAGCATTGCACTGACCGATCTTGGTGTCATCCGTTATCACAGCAATTCTACAGAGTGGCAGTCACGCAGTATCACGCGCACCTATCCACATTTGCCCGAGACAGATAAACGCTTCACCGGCAAACCGGGCGAAGTCTTTCAGTACCTCCAGAATGATCCGGGTGAGGAAATCGTTTTGGGCAATCTTGCGCGTGCAGATGAATCGGCTTTTTACGTTCAGCTACCTACAGAACTGCATATTGGATCAGCACTTCAATACCAGTGGCTGACATCAATGGTGGATCTTAATTACCGTTTCAACTCACCTGACTTCAAAACGGATGGCTGGAGATTATCTCTTGGAGCTGAACTGCGTCTGTTTCGTTACTTTCCCGTCATGGGAAGCATTCAAATGGATCCCGATGGCAAGACGTACGTTGGGGCCGGAGCCGGATTGGACCTGGGGATGGTCAAAGCTACGGGGGCTGTTCGTATATTCAGATCAGATTTCGAAGAAGGTCAATGGTATGTAAATAGCTTGTCTGCCCTGGCCTTGCAGATCCGGTTCTGAATGCAAAGGTTTGGTTTGAGTGCACATTCAATCGTCTTTTTTGTCACACTTTTGCATAATCCACAAACATAGCACCCATCCCTCCTGACATTATGGCGGTATTCCTGCCGATATGCATGTAATGAACACTTTTGGTCTGTCGATTGCACTATTGATCTAAAATTTTTTATGATCGCGCATAATGAGTGAAGCATAAAGAATCTTATCAGAGCAAAAAACGTTACCAAACTCTAATGGCATCTCAGTATTATGTGAGATACTTTGCAGGTACATGAATGCCTTGACATAACATTAAAACTCAGAGCATAAATTATATGCCCATATATAGTGATTTGAAAACACTGAAAATGAGATTATCGGAAGATGAATTTGACGATTTCGAACAGGCTATACCCCTTTTGTCAGAAGAAGAAGAAAAGCGGATGACGGAATCTGATATTCCTGATCAGCTTCCCATCCTGCCCCTGAAAAATACTGTACTTTACCCCGGTGTGGTGATACCGATCACGGTTGGCCGGGACCGCTCTTTAGAGCTTGTGAAAAAGGCTTACGAAACAGATAAGACCATCGGGATCGTTACACAGAAAGACAAAGATCAGGAAGATCCGGCACCCGATGAGCTTTACCATGTGGGAACCGTGGCACAGATTCTGAAGCTTATCAAGATGCCCGATGGCAGCAAAAGCATTGTCATACAGGGGAAAAGTGTCTTTGAAATAGATGAGTTCCTTCAGTCTGACCCTTACTACATTGCACGGGTAAAGCCATATATTTACAATCAGGATGTATCGGGCGTCGAGCTTGATGCGGCGCTCCGCTCTGTAAAGGAAACGGCGATCCAGATTGTCAATTTGTCACCCAACATACCTTCTGAAGCAGGAATTGCCATAAACAACATCAACAGTCCGACATTCCTGCTGAACTTCATAAGCTCCAACCTTAACATCGGTCTTGATGAGAAACAGGCCTTGCTCGAGATAAAAACCTTTTCCGAAAAAATGGACAAGGTGATGAACTACCTCAAGAAGGAGATGCAGGTTCTCAACCTGAGCGAGGAAATTCGCTCCAAGGTCAAAACGGATATCGACAAACAGCAAAAAGACTTTTATCTGAGGCAGCAGCTCAAGGCCATTCAGGAAGAACTTGGGGAAGACAGTGAACTGGAAGATGTGAATAAACTTCGTGCCAAGGCCAAGAAGAAATCATTTCCGGAGAATGTCCAGAACGTCCTTGAAAAAGAACTCGACCGGCTGGAGCGTACACCGGCCAATGCCCCCAACCATGGTGTAATTTACAACTATGTGGAATGGCTGGTTGACCTTCCCTGGAATCACTTTTCAAAAGACAAGCTGGATCTCAAGCGGGCGAGAAAAATCCTGGATGAGGATCACTACGGACTGGAGAAGGTCAAAAAACGGATCGTGGAGTACCTTTCCGTGCTCAAGCTCAAAAAAGATATGAAAGCCCCCATTTTGTGTTTCTATGGTCCTCCAGGTGTGGGGAAAACCTCGCTGGGCCGGTCCATTGCCCGTGCCATGGATCGCGAGTTTCAGCGCTTCAGCGTGGGCGGACTCCAGGACGAAGCGGAAATTCGGGGACACAGACGAACCTACATCGGTGCCCTGCCCGGCCGCATCATTCAGAGTATAAAAAAGGCGGGAACCAGCAACCCTCTTATGATGCTGGATGAAATTGACAAGGTTGGAATGAATTTCCGCGGGGATCCGACATCGGCACTCCTTGAGGTGCTGGACCCTGAGCAGAATCACACCTTTTATGACAATTATTTGGAGGTGGAGTACGATCTTTCAAAAGTGCTGTTCATTGCCACTGCCAACAACACAGATACCATTCCTCCTGCCCTGCGGGATCGGATGGAGATGATTTATCTGAGTGGCTACACCCTTGAAGAAAAGCTTCAGATCGCAAAAAAATATCTCGTACCCAAGCAGATCCATGAAAACGGACTTAATAAATCCCAGTTTCGAATTTCTGACAAAGCTATCGAAAAGGTGATTGACGGCTACACCCGTGAATCAGGCGTAAGGAACCTGGAGCGCGAAATTGGGTCAGTGACACGCGCCGTGGCAAGTAAAGTCGCCTCTGATGAAATTACCAAAGCATCCATTGGAGTGAATGATATCGAAGAACTACTTGGGAAGCGGAAGTTTTTCTCTGATGTTGCAGAAAGAACAACGGTTCCGGGTGTCTCAACAGGTCTTGCATGGACGCCATACGGAGGTGATATCCTGTTCATAGAAGCCAGCGTCTCCAGAGGCTCCGGCAAGCTGAACATCACCGGACAACTGGGTGATGTTATGAAAGAATCGGCCATGCTTGCCCTGAGCTATCTGAAATCACGTTCTTCTGAGCTATTCATCCCGGATGCTGCATTCAATGAGTGGGATTTGCATATCCATGTGCCGGCCGGTTCGGTGCCGAAAGACGGACCCTCAGCCGGATTGTCCCTACTTGCTGCCATATCCTCCATCTTCACCCAGAGAAAAGTAAAAAGCACGGTTGCAATGACTGGTGAAATTACATTAAGAGGATCTGTGCTGCCGGTTGGAGGCATTAAGGAAAAAACTCTTGCTGCAAAACGCGCCGGACTTAAGCGGGTGGTTCTGCCGGCCAGAAATGAAAAGGATGTCGCGGAAATTGAGAAAGACGTTATTCAAGGTATTGATTTCCGATATCTGGACCGGATGGAGCCTCTCCTCGATCTGGTGCTTGAAAAAGATCCGGTAGTAGAGCCCGAAATCAAATATACCAGCAAATCGGATACCAAAAAAAAGGACAGAATGCAAGAAAATACACCCGAAAGCGTATCCGCAAATTGAACTAAGACCGTCAATCCGACCCGAAGCATGTGCCATGGTTAACACCGTTCAAGTTTCTGTTCAGCAATGAAAGGGCTGATCACCAAAGCCACGGGAAGCTGGTATCAGGTTCGAATGGATGACGGTGAATCACTGGCATGCCGGCTTCCTGGTAAATTCCGGCTGTCGGAAGAAGATGTGGTCAACCCGGCTGCTGTGGGTGATATTGTGGATGTCACCCGTCAGTCTGATGGTACAGGCATCATAGACCGCATCATGGAGAGAAAAAACCAGCTCCTCAGAAAAGCGACGCACGGACGAAGAGGCGTTCAAATTCTGGCAGCGAATGTGGATTTTGTGCTTATCGTTCAATCATGGCGCAACCCGGCTTTCAAAACCGGATTCATTGACCGGCTTCTGGTCTTATGCGAAGCATACGACATACCGGCACTCATCATCCTGAACAAGACAGATTTGCTGAAGGGGGAAAAGGATAGGGAAAAGCTGGATGAAATCGGGCAACTCTATTCAGGCCTTGGCTATCAGTTTCTCGAAACCAGCATCCACCATACTGATACCGTTGAACAACTCGGGGATGTACTAAAGGGCAAAATATCGGTGCTTGCCGGTCACTCAGGAACCGGCAAAACCAGCCTTCTGAACGCTCTTTCGCCGGATCTCAATCTAAAAACCGGAGAAATCAGCCATTTTTCAAGCAAGGGCAAGCATACGACAACCTATGCACAGCTTATCGAACTGGGCGGAGAAACCCATGTTGTTGACACCCCCGGAATTCGCGAATTCGGATTGGTCGATTTCGATTCCTATGAAATCTCTCATTATTTTCCCGAGATGAAACCGCTCATTGAAAACTGCCGCTATAGCAACTGTACACACAGGCATGAACCCTCATGTGCTGTGAAAAAAGCGGTTGAAGATAACCGTATTGCGGAATCACGGTATCGAAGCTATATTAATATTATTGAAAGCTCGGAAAATGAAGCTGATAACGCGTTTTAAATCAGACTGTTGAATCCTTATTACATTTACCCCAAAAAAGAGTTACTTTTACTCGATTTAGCATCTAAAATCCTGTTTATCATCTACCAAAATAATTACACCCTTTAGTTGGAGTTAATATGATGAAGTTTACTACAAATCTTGGCCCCCTATTCGGACTCTCCTGTTTGCTCATGGCCCTCATGCTCTCTCCCGGTAAAAAAGCACACGGACAACTTGGAGATCTGGGGGATCTTCTTGAGGGGGGGGAATATAACGCGCAACTGCTTTTTCAAGAGTACTTAAAACCGTTTGCCAATGGATTTGGTGCCGGTATTAATACCGGATGGGTCGACAGGGCCAAAACCCATGGCGTCCTTGGTTTTCATGTAAAGCTGAATCTGTCAGCTGCCATGGTTCCTGATGCCCATCAAAGCTTTAATATTGATGAACTGGGTCTCAGTACGCTTCAGGTATTGCAGGGAGGACCCGAAACACCCACATTCAGTGGCAGTTCCAGCGGTGCCGCCAGCCTTGGTTATTATAGTCAGGAAGGACGGGAACTTGCCAGATTCGACATGCCTCCCGGTACAGGATTCAGCTATATTATGACTCCGATGGTACAAGCCGGATTGGGCCTGCCCAAAAATACCGATGTAATGGTTCGTTTCATCCCGCCATTCAAGTTTCTCGACTATGGCGAAATTTACCTGTATGGACTTGGTGTGAAGCATGAACTCAATCAATGGTTTCCGGGTGGCGCTTTACTGCCTGTTACGTTTTCTGTGATGGCCGGCTATACCGCATTTGGCACCAGCGCTGATTTGAATGCCCGGCCGGTTGATTTCAATGCCGAAAATGATATGGATCCGGACGGTCTCGGCGGACCCGGCTCGGATACATGGGACGATCAGGAGCTCGTATTCAGCACAAATGCCTATACTGTCAATTTCATCGTTGGAAAATCACTTCCAATTATATCTGTCTACGGTGGTGTCGGTTTCGAAGGATCCACTACA
Organism: Balneolales bacterium; assembly: GCA_007134845.1. Lineage (GTDB taxonomy): Bacteria > Bacteroidota > Rhodothermia > Balneolales > Natronogracilivirgulaceae > SKNL01. Next base: position 21,600 of record SLKA01000072.1, on the reverse strand, counting down.
AATGTCAGGGTCGACGGCGACTTCCCTTACTATACTCCTGACATGCAGGACGGTGAATTCAAAAGAAGACTGAATGCGCTCAGCGATCCGATTGACTTCTCGCTTGACGGAGCAAACAATATTCGCGCCCTGGCAGGGCTCCGCATCAGCCTTCCTCTCATTACATTCAATGTCGATTACACGCTCGCCGACTACTCTATGGTTTCGGTCGGTCTGGGTGTCAGTCTGCGATAAAAAAAAACAGCAACGCCGTATTTGTGGTGACGCCCTGCTTCGCAAAGCCTTTTTCAAGGTCAGGTATTTGTGAAGCAGGCGCCTGTGCTGTTACATATTGGGCCGTACCATTAATGTGCATCCAGCCAGTTGCCTGAAACGCCGGTTTCAACTTTCAGTGGCACTTTCAGGTCCATGGCATGCTCCATAACAGATCGTATCATATGAGGAATTTCTTCGAGTTCCTCTATCGGTACATCAAATACCAGTTCATCATGCACCTGCATAAGCATGCGGCTGCGTGATATCCTTTGGGACAGTTCGCGATCTATGTTTATCATGGCAATTTTGATCAAGTCCGCTGCAGTTCCCTGAATCGGCATGTTGACCGCCGTACGCTCGGCAAAACCACGAATATTCGGATTCCTGGAATGAATATCCGGGATAAACCGCCTGCGTCCGGAAAGCGTCTCCACATACCCTTTGTCCCGGGCAAAGTCTATGGTTTCATTGATAAATTTCCGTATGGCCCGAAACCGCTCAAAGTAAGCCTCTATAATACTTCTTCCCTCCTGGATGGACACTCCAAGCCGCTGGGCCAGACCGAATGCACTCACACCGTATGGAATGCCAAAATTCACTTCCTTGGCTTTTCTGCGCTGATCCCTGTCAACATCCTGCAACGACTCAAGTCCGAAGATCTCAGCTGCTGTCCTGGCGTGAATATCCTCATCATCTTGAAACGCCCTGATCATCGCCTCATCACCTGACATTGATGCAATAATGCGCAGTTCAATTTGGGAATAGTCCGCAGCCAGAATGCGATATCCCTTCTCTGCTACAAAAGCTTTGCGAATACCACGCCCACGCTCCGTTCGCACCGGAATATTCTGAAGATTCGGATTTGTCGATGACAATCGTCCGGTTGCCGTAATATGCTGATTGAAGGTGCTGTGGATGCGCCCGGTGCGCTCATTGACAAGTTTGGGCAGAGCATCAACATAAGTCGATTTCAATTTGCTGAGCCCCCTGTATTCCAGAATTTGTGCAACGATTTCATATTGTGGTGCAAGTTGTGATAGTACCTGCTCTGATGTTGCGTATTTTCCGGTTGCCGTCTTCTTTTTGGATGGGAGTTGCATCTTGTCAAAGAGAATTACCCCGAGCTGCTGCGTCGAGTTGATATTAAACTCCTCACCGGCCATTTTGAATATGTGTCCCCTGGCCTCTTCAATATCACGGTCAAGCTCCTCTGAAAATGACGAGAGCAGGTCAAGATCAATCCTGATTCCAGCAAACTCCATATCTCCAAGAATACGTGCCAGCGGAAACTCAATCTCTTCAGCCAGTTTTTCCAGTCCAATCTCTTTTATTTTTTCGACAAACACAGAATACAGGCGCAATGTGATATCCGCGTCTTCACAAGCATAGGGCGCAACTTGCTCAACCGGAATATCTTCCATGGTTTTCTGATCCTTTCCCCTTACACCGATAAGAGATTCTATGGATACCGGATCATAATTCAAATAACCCCGGGCCAAGGAATTCATGTCCATTTTCTGACCTGCATCAATCAGATATGCCGCCAGCATGGTATCAAAAAAGATTCCTTTTATATCAATGCCGAATATTTTCAGAACCTGATAATCATACTTGAAATGATGTGCAACCATAATGCCATCATGCTGCCGGAATATCGGTTTCAATAAATCCACCAGCTCCTGTCTGTCAAACTCCCTGACAACGACATACCAGCCCTTCCCGGTCTCGCACGAGAATGCGATGCCCAGCAGCTCCGCAATCTGTGGATTGGTGGATGTGGTTTCAGTGTCGAAACACCAGACCGGTGATTTTTTGAGCTGCCCGATGCAGGATTCCAGCGCCTTGATTTCTGTTACAATCCGGTATTCCACTTCATCCGGGCGCAGTGTCTCATAAGGTGATTCGGCATCATCATTGTGATCCATGGTTTCGTGACCAGATCCTGATTGCCCCGTTCCATCGGGATTGTCGAAGAGGGAAGCCTGGCCAGTCTGTGCAATTTTTTCTTTAATGCTGCCAAGCATTCCTCCTTCGGCTGTTGCAATCTTTCGCGACAGACTACGGAACTGCATACGCTTGAAATAATGAACCAGCGGCTTGGCTTGTATTCCGTGCCAGCGAAGCTCATCCCATTGCAAAGACTCGGGAACATCCGTATTTATGACGATCATTTCACGAGATTTAAAGGCCTGATCGCTGTTATTCAACAGTCCTTCCCTTGCGCGTTTGCTCTTCATCTCAGGAGCAGCCTCAATCGCCTTTTCCAGACTTCCGAATTCCTGAATGATTTTTGCAGCCCCCTTCTTCCCTATCCCCGGTACACCCGGAATATTATCGGAAGTGTCGCCTATCAAAGCGAGTACGTCGGTAACAGACTCCGGTCCGACTCCAAAATAGTTTACCACGCCATCCCTGTCTATCAACTCAAAACCATCGCCCCGGTTAAGAGGCTTGTACATATAGATATTTTCCCCCACCAGCTGCATGAAGTCTTTGTCCGGGGTGACCATGTACACCTTGATATTCTTTTTCTTCGCCTGGACAGCCAGTGTTCCGATCACATCATCGGCCTCATATCCGTCTTTTTCCAGATTGTTAAAACCGAAGAGCTCCACCATCTCCTTGATCAGCGGAATGGATATCTGAAGATCTTCGGGCTGAGGCGGCCTGTTTGCCTTGTAGTTTTCATCCATCTCATGCCGGAACGTAGGGGCATGTGTATCCCAGGCAACAGCGAGATGAGTGGGCTGCTCCTTTTCCAGAAGATTGACCAGGGCATTTGCAAATCCGTAGATTGCCCCGGTAGGAATACCCTCTGCATTTCTCAGATTGCTGTTGATCATTGCAAAATAGGATCGATAGGCCAAAGCCGTACCGTCAATCAGAAACAATTTTTCAGACATAAAATAGCTGTAACGGATGGTTGTAATTGAGCATCTTCTGACATCAATGTGTCATCTTCATGCCACAGAGATTGTCACTCAAAATAAGCGAAATTTGATATAACTTTTATCTTTATCATACGAATACTACCAAGTATGGCAAGGGAGTGGGTTTTATGCCTGAATCCGTCGGGCATAACCAACTCTGAAACACATTATTGAGGTAATGAGCTTGAAAAACGAAACCCGGCAGGCATTCCGGAATACGAGAATTTTTTACCGTGAATACACCAGGGGAATGACACCGGAGCGAATTGGCAAAGAGTTTCATGATGACTCAAAGCGTCTGATGGAGCTGTATTATGATGCTGTTGGAGCCAAGCCCGGTGAGTCTGGCGACCGGCAGCCCCCCGTACGTGTCTTCCGGCTGCTTTCGTCCCTTCTGTTGCGGCTTACTCCTGCACGCAGACTGGCACTTGGTTTTTCATTTGCAGGACTTGTTATTCATTTTCTTGGATCCGGAGCAATTGCTGCACTGATGCTTCCCCTCTCCATTATCACACTGGTGCTGCTCCTCTTACTGGAACTGCTCGAGAAATCGGATGTCATGAAGGAGATCGACCTCGCACGGGATATTCAGATCAGCCTTCTGCCCGGGTCCAATATCCGGCATAAGAATCTGGAATTTGCATCTTTTGCAAGCACAGCCAGTGAAGTCGGCGGCGACTATGTCGATGTCATCGACACTACCCAGGGCACCTATTATGTGATTGCAGATGTGTCCGGCAAGGGACTCTCGGCAGCACTTTATATGGTCCGACTCCAGGCACTGGTTCATCTGATTATCGAGAAGCTTAAACCGGATCCCAAAGAATTGTTCCTGCATCTCAATGACTATATTAAATCGGGGAAAAAGGACAAGACATTTGTCACTGCTTGTGCTGCTTTTTTCCCGGCTGACGGATCCCCTGTTAAAATGTGTCGTGCCGGTCACAATCCGCCTTTACTTTATCAATCTTCAAGAGATATCGTCAGTGAACTTCGTTCTTCCGGCCTTGCCCTCGGAATGACCAGCACCAAAGTTTTCGGCGAAAACCTCAAGCAGCTTTCCATTCATATGCAGCCGGGTGACAACCTGCTTTTTTATACCGATGGCCTTACAGAAGCACGGAATCCGAATATGGAGCAATACGACGATCACAGACTGCGCCATCTCTTCGAGTTATATGGTTCTCTCAATGCCACCACCATACTGAATAAAATTCAGATAGCCGTTGAAGAGTTTATCGAAGGTGAGAAACTGCTGGACGACATCACATTTACCTGTGTTCACATGCACCCAAAAAAAAAGACCCTGGCGCGCAGCCAGAGTCTTTCGAAATAAACGGATTATCCTGTTATTCGGACCGTAACATCAATTGCAATTCAGTTCATGTTCAATTTCGTGTTCGGCCGGTGAGCGATAGTCGCCAACCATTGCATTTCTGAAAGCATTGCAGGCAGCCTGGGTATTATCCAGTCCTTTGTGAGCGAGTCCAAGCTCGAAATAAATTCTGGCCCTGTCGGTCCGTCCTCCGGTTTCCAGCTCAAGGGCCCGTTCAGCGCTGGCACGAGCATCGTCATACCGTCTTTGGTTGTTGTATACTTCAGCAAATCGGTAATGCATGCTTGCACTCTCTCCGTAGCCGGCTGCCCGGTTAAGTAAATCAAGAGCCCTGCTGTAAAACTCCTCCTCAATTTGTTCGGATGCCAAATAGACAAGGTGATCTCGTGCAGCACGCTGACTCCGTTCCATATTATCCTGATCACCTGCTTCACGGGCAAGGTCGATGGAGGTGTCAAAATTCTCAAGCGCCTCGTCAAGTTCACCAAGACGACGGTAAACCAGTCCTATCTGATAGTACGCACTGACATAGGACGGATTCAGCTCGACAGCTTTATTGTACTGCTCAAGTGCCTGCTGATTTTGTTCGTTCCTGTAGTACTGGTTTCCCAGATTCAGGTGGAGGGGCGGAAGATTCCCGCGAGCTCGACTCAGAATCTGATCGTCACCATATGTTTCTGCAAGTTGAATGGTTTCTTGGAAAGCATCAATAGATTCAGCCAGTTTCCGCTCTCTGACCAATTGGGCTGCATGCATAAAGGCAAGCCTTGGAATTTGTCCGACAGCGCGTTCACGTATATCATTGGCCTCAGACCCGACTTCGTCTGCGATCGCAATGGTTTCCTTGAATTTTTCAATGGCTGCCATGTTATCTCCCTGTTCGCTGAAGAGAGCAAATCCTTCATTGAATTTGTTAATGGCATCTTCCCGTGATTGAGCTAAAGCATTATTGCTGAAACTAAAAGAGATCAGCAAGGCTGACAAAACCACGATGGATTTTTTTACAACGTTCATATTGCTTTGATTGAATTTTGGGATAGGTGATCGATAGTAAAAACGTTAGAAATTACAAACTTCGTACTTACAAGGTGAATAATTTAACATTTTATGATTTTATAACCATTAAAAAATTAAATAGTGTAAAAACATATGGGATACTTCTTCAGAAATTCGGTCTGAGCTTATTCGTTTCGTAAAAATCATAGATAATGGATGTTGCTTCATCCGGATCATCGGTCACGTGAAACAGCTCCAAATCTTTGGCATCAATGGTTTTTTCTTCAACCATTCTGTTTTTTATCCAGTCAATAAGACCTGCCCAGTAATCTTTACCCATCAGAATAATTGGAAACTGATGAATTTTCTTCGTCTGTATAAGAGTCATGGCTTCAAAAAACTCATCCAGCGTGCCAAAGCCTCCAGGCAAAACGACAAATCCCTGGGCATATTTCACGAACATCACTTTACGGGCAAAAAAGTAGTTGAAATGAATGCGGAAATCATTTCCGATATACGGGTTGGCGGTCGGTTCATTTGGCAGGGATATACACAAGCCCACTGAGGTTCCACCGGCCTTGTCAGCACCCCGGTTTCCCGCCTCCATGATCCCTGGTCCACCTCCTGTTATAACGCCAAAACCGGTTTCCGCCATTTTTCGAGCCGTTTCAACAGCCATCTTGTAATACTGATTATCTTCCTGCAACCTGGCTGAACCGAAAAATGAAACACAGGGTCCTACATGGGACATTTTTTCATAGCCATCCACAAATTCACCCATGACTTTAAACACACCCCATACATCTCTTTCGAAACGTGGATCATATCTGCTTTGAATCTGCTTCCTCTTTTTTTCCATTATGCTTCCTGTTTAGGGTAGTTTAATTTTTAATGTAAAAATCACTCCGTCCATTCCTTTTACAATGGTGCCAGAACTCTCGTTTGATGCAGCAGTCCCCTGCATCACTGCCGGCTCCAGATAAAACCTGGCACTCAGATCATCACTTACATCAAAATCACGCATATGCGCAAATACATAGGCGTCCACCACATTCAATCCATATGCAAGCACCACACCGACAAAAGTCAGATCCCTTCTGTTTCGATAAAGGTTTCTGATATGCCGGAGTGATTCCGGATTTTGATTGGGATCAACATATGATGGTGTTGGGCCGAACCGCTCATCACCATTTATGCTTTGGCTGTTATAGTAGGCAGCCCGGTAGTCACGATAGCTATTATCCATCAGGATGCTGTAATAAGTGAGTCCGGCCAGCATTCCGTATATAATTGGCACTTTCCATATCTGACGGTTTACCACCTGTCCCCATCCGGGCAGAATCATGGATTTGCGCATTACAGAAGACGGCTCAGGAACCGTATCTCTGTTTGCTTCAGGTGAATTTACGGACATGTGGAACGGCCCTGCAAGGTAAGCATACGTCTGCCAGTTTGACCCGGATGTCGAAATTGAGCGATGCAAGGCCTTGTTTTCTGCGTAAAAACCGGAAGAATACCATCCATGCTCCCTGTTGTGAGCCGACAAGTCCAGCGGTTGAAAAAATATCAGAGTCAGAGCAGAAAAAGAGAATAGAACAAAACCAATCCCACTCTTGAACTGGTCATTCTTCAACCGATTCGAGCAGTGATATGATACGTTCCAGGTCATCATCAGAGTAATATTCCAAACGGATCTCTCCGCCCTTGATTTTCTTTTTTATCTGAACACGGGTACTGAATTTGTTACGCAAACGGCTGGATAATTCGAAAAGGTGGAGATCTTTCTGATCTTTTTCTTTCAAAAGCTTGTTTCCGACAGATTTCTTCTGGGCTTGCTTCCTGACCGCGTCCTCTATCTGGCGCACGGACCAGTCCTCCTGTACGGCACGATCAAGCAGTTTGTCCTGAACTTTTGGATCTTCTACACTGATCAGACTCCGGGCATGACCGGTGGAAATGGCGTTTGATTTCAAAGCATACTGGATGGTAGGCCTGAGGGTGAGAAGCCGGAGCGTGTTGGTGACTGTCGTTCTGTTCTTTCCCAGTTTCTTGGCAACCTGATCCTGTGTGTAGTTGCATTCCTCTATCAGGCGTTTGTAACCGAGTGCAACCTCTATCGGATTGAGCTGTTCTCTCTGGACATTTTCAATCAGCGCAAATGCAATCAGATCATCGTCATCAACCTCACGGACGTATGCCGGAATTTTTGTGATACCAGCCATTTTCGTGGCACGAAGCCGGCGTTCACCGCTAATCAGCTCGTATTTATCACTGCCAATGGCACGTACCGTTACCGGTTGGATAAGCCCATGCATGCGAATGGACTCGGATAGCTCCTGGAGCTTAATCTCATCAAAATCCTCCCGGGGCTGATACGGGTTGGGCCGGATATCGGAGACGGGAAGCTGCATGATCACGTTGACACGCTGCAACACCCTCTCTTTGTCGATATTCCTGGATTCTGCCTCCTTGTCACCTTCACCGGTATGATCGTACTCCGGGAAAAAAGCTCCGAGGCCTCTGCCTAATACTTTTTTTGTCATTATTACACTGTGCCGGTTTAATCTGATGTCTGTTTGCTTTTTTCTGAGAAAACGGAGCTGTTTCTAAAAAGTTTTTTGTTTCTGATAACGATTTCCCTGGCCAGTGCAAGATAGTTTTTAGACCCAATAGATACGGAATCGTACAAAAGAACCGGTTTTCCAAAACTCGGAGCTTCTGCCAATCGCACATTTCTTGAAATAACCGTTTCAAAAACCCGGTTATCAAAATAACGCTTCACTTCGTCAGCTACCTGGTTGGACAATCGTGTACGGGAATCATACATCGTGAGCACCACTCCTTCGATATCCAGGTTTGTATTGAGATGCTGACGCACAATTTTGATGGTATTTAAAAGTTGCCCGAGACCTTCCAGGGCGAAATATTCGCATTGAACCGGTATGAGTACTGAGTCGGATGCTGTAAGTGCGTTTATGGTAAGCAAGCCAAGGGATGGTGGACAGTCAATGATTACAAAATCATAGTCATCTCGTATATCCACTATGGCATTTCGCAATATTTTTTCTCGCTGAGGCCGGTCTACCATTTCAATTTCCGCCCCGACCAAGTTAATATGAGATGGAATGATGTCAAGAAATGGAAGTTCAGACTTCTTGACCGCTTCTCGTGCGCTGTAGCCTTCAACAAGAACCTGATATATGGAATTGTCGATTACCTTGTATTCAAATCCGGTGCCGCTTGTGGAATTACTTTGCGGGTCAATATCAATAAGCAACGTGGTATGCTCTATAGCCGCAAGACTCGCAGCAAGATTAATTGCTGTTGTTGTTTTTCCAACACCACCTTTCTGGTTTGCCACAGATATTACTTTTCCCATATACTTATTTGATTTTTAACCGGATAGAGCACGATTCTGCCCGTGTCTGAACTGCTGTATGGCAGACCTGTAAGGTAAGAATATATTTGGAAAGGTAGCACTCCCAATAAGGCGTGATAATCCAATTCCCGACACCCTTTATAAATAATTTGAATGCTGATGCAAAGATTATGCTGTAGCTGAGGCAGTATAGGCTGATGCTAATTGCGGGTTCCTGTTAATTGAAAATCACGAAATACAGGTGAAATCAAAATCGGATTTGATTTTGACTCAGTGGGAAGCATTCCCTGCTGCAAAGAATCCGGCACGGATCGATCTGCCTGTTCATCGACTCCACCGATGTAAACCATGTTGGTATAGCCGTTCCAGAGCCGGAATGACTCATGATTCAATTGATTCAATTCGAAGGAATCAGAGCCTGACAGGGCATTTGCTCCAACGGACGCAGAAAAGGAGGATTTGTCAGTTTGATCACCGGTTACAGCATCTGAGGGCAGCAGGTAGACTGTAGATATAAGCAGGCTGAACAGCACGATAGCAGCAGTTGCCAGCAGTCCTGGATTTCTCCAGTTGTTGCCAAAAAACTGCTGCTGATTGGAATAGTCTTTTGCCTGATCAATAACCGAATCAGAAATATTCGACGGCGGTTCCAATTCGGGCAGATTTTTCAACTTTTTCCATGTGCTTCTCAGGCTTTCCACTTCAATCAGCAGATTCTGATCGTTGATCATCGCCTGCTCGACAAGTGTCACTTCAGACGGATCCAGTTCGTCAAAAACGTACTTGACACATAGTTCATCTACGTTCGACATATTTGGTTTCTTTTCCATGTTCCTTATCAAACATTTTTCTCAGGTTTATAAGAGCATACCTCATTCTCCCAAGTGCCGTATTGATCGACACATTGGTTAATTCGGCGATCTCCTTGAATGACATCTCATAGTAATGACGCAGCATCACAACTTCACGCTGCTCTTTTGGAAGACCTGCGATGTGCTTCATCAGACTGTCTCTGGCCTCCCCCTTTTCAATTACCTCCTGGGCATCGTCAAGGGTCTCGTCAGTCAGTCTGTCATAGAAGTCATAATCCGGGTCATCCTGAGCATTTACATCGACAAAACGCTTCTTTTTGCGAAGGTAATCGATGGTGGCATTGTGAGCAATTCGCATTACCCAGGCAATCCACTTGCCCTGCTCATTGTAGGTCTCGTCCATTTTGGTAATGACCTTGGTGAAGGTCTCCTGGAAGATGTCATTTGCAGTTTCGGAATTTCCAACCATGCTGTAGATATACGAATAAATCTTTGACTGATGGCGATCCAGCAACTGCTTGAATGCTTCCTGGTCATTGTGCCTGCGGTAACGCAGGACCAATTCGTGGTCGTCGACCTGATTCAGGGATTTATGTGTTTTTTGCGACATCATATTGACCTTTAAACGCTGAGAATTTTATTGATATTGCCTGAATGGCATGTGTTCCGGAAAAGAACGGTATCTTTTACTTATAGGCCTCTTTAATGGGGTTATTAATGGGGGTTATCGTTGTGTCGCAATATCCAAAACAATAAAGCTAATAAAATCATTTCGCAAATTGCTTTGATGCGACCTTCGAACTATTAGACTATACAAGCCGAATACATCTTACACCTAGTTATCTATATTTTTTTATTTTCAAGCTTCTGATTGTTTAGACGCTTGTTTTTTGAAATAGTTCATTTTTTTTAAAAAACTCACAGATTGCCATTCGACTGATTTGCATCCGGTTGAATTTTCTCTCTAAAATGAGTCAGAATGGTATTGGCAGCTTTCTTTCCAACAATAGCTTTCAATGATTCATGATCCTGTTTCATGATTTCACTGACAGAACCAAAGTGCCTGAGCAGCTTATCCGCTGTGATTTTTCCAATACCGGAAATATCCTGCAGCTCGGATCGAAAGGTCTTGCTGCTTCGCACATCACGGTGGAACTGAATTGCAAATCTGTGCGCCTCATCCCGTATCCTCTGAAGAAGCTTAAGGCTGGATGACGATTTCGGTATCGTAACAGGATCAGATGATCCTGGAAAAAAAATTTCTTCGAGTCGTTTGGCAAGTCCGATAACGGGTATATCCCCTTCCAGTCCGGATTCCTTGAATGCAGCTACGGCACTCGTAAGCTGCCCCTTTCCCCCATCAATCACAATCAGGTCGGGAATCTGGCTTCCCTCTTGTTTGACTCTTCGGTACCGGCGCGTGATAACCTCTCGCATGGATGCAAAATCATCCGGACCTTTCACGCTTTTTACATGAAATCGCTTGTAGCTGCTTTTTCTTGATTGTCCATCAACAAAACTGACCATGGAAGCTACTGTAAACGCACCCTGAAAATTGGATATATCGAAACATTCAATTCGGCGCGGCAGGCGTTGCAGGTTTAAATCCCGTTTCAATGCCTGAACAGAGTGTGGCACCCTTTCCCTGTCGGCCTTGATTTTTTCCAGCACCCATTCTCTTAACAGCAAGCGGGCGTTGGTTCCGGCCATCTGAACCATTTTCGCCTTGTCCCCTCTTTCAGGAATGATCACGGGCACCTTTTTGCCTTTCATTTCCCATAGATATTCAAACAGGGGTTCATCGTCTTGAAGTTCGTGGCTGCAACATACCTCGTCCGGAATAACACTTGACAGTTCTCCGGTATAATAATCCTCCATAAATGACTGAAGGAGAACACCCTCTGACCTGCCTTCAATATTTTTCAGATAGCGGTGATATTTTCCAATCAACTTGCCATCCCGAATCTGCAGCAGCACGCCGCAGGCGATATTTTCATCCCAGTTGACGTCCAATGAAAAAATATCACGGTCGAGCCCATCCACCGCAACTATCTTCATCTTTTCACTGTACTTTTTGAGTGCGAGTATCCCATCCCGGATGACAACCGCTTTTTCAAACTCAAGATTGTCTGAGAGTTCCTCCATCTCGATTTTCAGTTCACTGATCAGATCCCGTGTCCTTCCGTTCAGAAGCCGCAACACCTGATCCATCCGGGTCCGGTATTCCTCAAGCTCAATATCTATTGAGCAGTTTTCGAAGTAGTCCTCAAAACACCGGCCCCATTTCGGCATGCCCTTGCTTTGATCAATCATCCGTGAAGAACATGCACATGTACAGAGCCGAAAAGCCTTGCGAATCGTTTCAAGCATCAGCTTCATCTTGCCGACATGGTCGTAGGGACCAAAGTACCGGCTTCCGTCTCTGACAATGACACGAGTCGGGAACACGCGGGGCCGCTCCTCATTGGTCATACAGATATACGGGTAACTCTTGTCATCGCGGTATAGAATGTTGTACCGGGGTTGATTTTTTTTTATCAGATGATTTTCTAGGATCAACGCCTCGGCTTCCGAGTCTGTTACAATCACCTCCAGATCTGATATTTTTTGGACAAGTGCACGAATTTTACCGGTATGGTCAGCCGCACTTTGAAAATATGACCGGACACGCTGATTCAAACGCTTTGCCTTACCTACATAGAGCACGGTCCCGCCAGAGTCCTTGAACTGGTACACCCCCGGTTCCGGAGTCAGCGATTCAAGCTTTTGTTTGAGTCCTTCCGTCATATTATGTGAGCAGCAGTATTCTGATTAAAGTGAGATAAACATATATATATTATGTAATGATGCAGTTATTTTATGATGCAGCCTGCCTGTCAGTTATAAAAAGCACTAACCAGCAAAAAGTACTACCTAAGATAAGGAGAATCACCATTTCTGAAAGTTTACGGGATATTGAAGTCATTTTCGAAGACAATCACCTGCTGGTTGTAAATAAACCTGCCAACCTGCTCTCGCAGGGAGATCATACAGGGGATGAGGACATCCAGTCACTTTTCAAGAAGTGGCTGAAAGAGAAATACCAGAAACCTGGAAACGTATTCCTTGGACTCGTTCAGAGGCTGGACCGCCCCACTCGAGGATTGATGGTGCTGGCGCGCACTTCAAAATCGGCATCAAGGCTCTCGGAACAGATCAGGAACCGTACATTCAAGAAAGAGTATCTTGCCGTGGTCGTCAGCAGGAATGTCAAAACCGGATTGATCACACATCAGCTGGTCAAGGACAAGGCCCAGAAAAAAGCCATTATTTCAGATACAGACCAATCCGGAGACGAGTCCGGAACCGGGAGCAAGAAAGCTGTGATGGAGGTCACCCATCTGGATACCCGTGGAGCACTCAGCCTGATCAAAATTAATTTGCGTACCGGGCGATTTCATCAAATCAGGGCACAGCTCGCAGCTTTGGGTATGCCCATCGCCGGAGATAGCAAGTACGGATCTTCAAAGGCTCAAATCCGAAATCTGGCTCTCATATCCTATCAACTGGAATTTATACACCCGACCAAAAGAGAAAAAATGAGCTTCAGGGCTCAAGTTCCGGCTGAATACCCATGGGATCAATTCAGCGCTTATTGAGCGGCGATTCAGTCAACATTCCCTAAACAGCTGGTTGTTGACTAGATTATCGGACCTGCTCAACACGACGAAGGAACTCATCCGGTCCTACAAAACCCATGATACGGGCAGACTCAACCTCATTCCCCTGGTCATCAAGAAAAACAATGGTGGGCACTCCTGCCACGTTGTACTGCCTCCTGATCTTCTCGGATTCCGGTGAATCAAAGTGTGTAAGGTCCACTTTTAGCCGAACCATTTCATTAGTTGCCTCAATCACCCTGGAATCAGTAAAGGTAATCCGCTCAAGCTCAAGACAGGGAATGCACCAGTCGGCATAAAAATCCACTACCACCGGAACTCCGTCAGCTCGTGCCTGTGTGATTTTTTCCTCCTGGTAGGAATCCCACTCCATGCCCTCCTTCTGGAGGTTTGCTATAAAAATGACGCCTGCTATTATGGCTAATACACCAAAAGCCATTTTGATTTTTGAAAAAACGGGGGTTCCCCTGCCCGAAGACTCAAGGAATCCGAGATAAATACCGCCGACAATAAAACTGATTGGAATCACCCAATAGGCATCACTCACTGGGATAAAGGGCATTGAAAGATAAAATAGTGCAAGAGCAACAAGTACCACTCCAAAGACTTTTTTGACCCATATCATCCAGACTCCTGATTTAGGCAGCTTGGGTAGCAATCCCGAAAACGTACCGAGAATCAGATAGGGTAATCCGAGTCCCATTGACAGGATAAAGAATGACCAGAAACCAAAAACAGGATCACCCTGAGCACCTATGAATGCAAGCAGAGCAATTATTGGCGGACCAATACAGGGTGCGGCAAATATACCAACGACAAGTCCGGAGAAATAGACACCAATGAAACCGGTTGAAGATCCTGTGCCTATCCGTGATGCCATCCAGTAGGGAATCTGGATTTCGTAGAGTCCGAACATACTCAGTGCAAGGGCAAACAGGAGTATGCCGATTCCACCTAATACCCATGGATGCTGCAGCCAGGATCCGAAAAGTTCTCCGCTGAACGATGCAAGAACACCCAGGAGGCTGTACATTGTGGCAATTCCAAGCACATATATCACTGCTTTCGAAAAAACACGCAGCATATTAGGATCATTTTGGCCGCCGAAAATGGATACGGTAACAGACAGCATGGGATACACACATGGAGTCAGATTCAGCGCCAGTCCAATGAAAAACAGGGCCAGGAATGTCAGTAGCAAGCCGCGTTCACGAAACATTGCTTCTATTTCATTGGCTGATCCCGGTTGTATGGAAGCATCCCGATACACATCGCCCTGCTCATAATCCGCAAAAATATCCTGATTGATTTCCCTGACAGACGCACCCGGTTCTACCACCTCCATTGTCAAGCTTACGGGCAGGTTTGACGGCGCCAGACAATTTTGGTCATCACATGCCTGAACCCGGGCCCTGCCCGACATCTCATACTGTCCGGGTTCCAAATTGGACGATGCGCGGATATCAAAATAAACAGGAACCTTGCCACTGTAAACCAATAGCGCTTCACCCCCGGCAAATGCAAACTCGTATTCATCGGGCCTGGGGTAACGGATATCAGCTATTATGAAACCGTCCAAAGTTTCCATACTGACATCCGTGCCTATCAGATAATCCAGCGTCGGTCGATGGGCATTGACATGCCAGTTATCGGCGATATCAAGCACTACCGCCGCTTTAAATGTTTCTCCGGCAGGCACAACATCAACCGAGAGATAGGTATGGACATCCACCATCTCGGAACTGCCCCGCAGCTGGGCTAATGAATTAACTGGAATGAATTGCGCTGATAAAACCAGTGTCAGCAAAAGCAGAATCGAACGAGAAATAGGTTTCATTTCAGGAAATATGGAAAATAACGGTCAGTTGGTCTCTGAATATTGCTGAAAAGTTTGATTTTTGTAACTTTCACTTCCTACAAATGACAAAATTTTGTGAAATCTGGAAGCATCGATGAAACCGGGTTGTGAAGCTACGGGCTCTCCATTCGGTGATATAAATATCGTTGTCGGATAAGAAGTGACGCCAAAAGCGAGTGCCAAATCACTCATTGCATATGTTTCACCAAGAAAAGCGACCTTCGCTGAAGATTCCGCATTGATGCGTACGGGATAAAAATAGCGATCCAGCGCTTCCTGAACCCGCTTGTCAGCATAGGTTTCCTTATTCATCCTGCGGCAGAATCCGCACCATTCCGTATAAACATCCATGAGGATGTACTTGCCCTCGTCAAGTGCCTGCGATTGCGCGTCTTCCAGGGTAACCCAGAAATCATAATCATCTCCGGAAGGATTGCTGCCGGCAGCATCACTTTTCGAATTGCACGATACTGCAGTTGCGGCAAGCAGCAGAAGTATTAGGTAGGTTTTTATCATATTAACTATTTACGTTTAAAATCTAACTTCAAGCAGGTTATTAATATTGTATATAAAATCAGATGAGTCGAGTGGTGGGTTGGAATCATACGTGCTCACAAACTGAAATACAAAACGCAGGTTTTCAGATATGAGAAAACGAAGTTGCCAGTCAGAAGTAAAACGCGGTTTCAGAAAACGATCGGGTCTTGCCTGATAGTAGCTGATGGCTGCAAGCTGAAGGTTCTCTGTGACACTTCCACGAATATTCACGCTTGTAGTGGATTTGATCAGGCCGAATACCTCGCGTTGCAACTGATCCGTATCCTCCCAGATCTCATTCTCATACATAAGACCCGTACTGGCAAAAGCGGTGAAATTTTGTGCTTGGGCAAACCTTATTCTGATTGCCGCACCGGCCAGCGCTCTGCGCTTCAGTCCCCAGTCGTGATTATACTGTGCCTGTAGAAATAATTCCGGTGCGTAAGCATTGTCACGAAAAAGAACGGATCTGAGATGTATAAAGCCATCGTTAAGCACGTTGTCCCCTTCAACCCGTAAAAAATTATTTCGTCCCAGCAGAATATAGTCGTGGTAGCGTGAAATATACGTGAGATCTGCTGAATTATTGAGTCTAATTATCTGAGTTTTATTTTGTGATATGTTGAGTCCGACGCCTAGTCCGCCTGTCAAAATATTGACTGTGTCTGCAGTAACCCGGTAGCGCTCCACGTTTACAACCTGTGAAAAGACCGTACCTGAGGTGAATACCGGAAAGGCAAGTAATATCAGGCCTATTTTCATTTTTAAACCAGATAATTTAAACATCATATATTGCATTAATTTTCTGAAGCAGTTTGATTCCTGCCGCGTGGAATTCCGGGCGATAAAATACAAAGAATTATCTAAAGCTGATAAAAGCCTCCAAGTCTGATGGAACGTTGCTGCAGGTATGAAAGTTTGGTAGTAGTGAGCAAAACTGCAAGACAACGTAAATTACAAAATATCCGAATTGGACTACCCGAAGAGAATTTGCAATGAAGCTTGAAAAACAAGACGCATTCGAGCTGGTCACTCCTGTTGTTGATGGAGAAGCAGGTGAAGAAGAGTCAAAAGTATTTTTCCAATACATTGATACCCACCCTGATGTCAGACAATACTATGAAGAAGAACTATGGCTGAAGAAGCTTGTCAGGGACAAAGTTGTATACGAGTCTGCACCAGATAATTTGAAAGACAAGGTACTGCATCTGATTGAATCACTGGTGGAACAGGATGGAAAAGGGAGCTCCGTTGGTCCAGCTGAACCACTCCCTGGCCATGAAAAGCGTCACCAGGCAGGCATCATCCAGAAGTCAATTTATGCGTTGGCTGCTGCCTTGGTTTTTTCTGCATTCATATATTTCAATCTGTTCACCGGACAAGAATCTGCAGACATGCAAGCTGTTCAATCCGGTCTTCTGGGGCTTGAAGAGCACGTTTATAACTATTTTGTGAGCAAAGAAGGTAAATTTATTGAACCGGACATTCACGAAATATCGGTGGAAAAATTACAGGTGAAGATCTACGAACATTTCGGTTCAAATTTTTCTGTGCCGAAGCTTTCAGATATTACACTGGCAGGAGCAGTTATCTCGGAATTTTTGCCAGACTATCACACACCTCTTTTCGAATACAAGGTGGAAGAAGAAGATATCATTTATATCTTCGCATTTCATATTCCTGAAATGGAGCAGCACCTGGTCAGGGATTCCCTTGCAGTCGATTATTGCATCAGGGATGATGCCTATTACATAGCAACCATCGGTGACAAAGATCTTGTTTCCTGGAAGTGGGATGACATCTGGTATGTCGGGATCTCAAACCATGATGGTGATGCCATTGCCTCAATGCTTCCTTATTCAGATTAGTCTACAGAGCACCTGTCTCATAATCGAGCAAACCTGAT
Source organism: Balneolales bacterium (assembly GCA_007134845.1). GTDB lineage: Bacteria > Bacteroidota > Rhodothermia > Balneolales > Natronogracilivirgulaceae > SKNL01. The sequence goes on along the minus strand of SLKA01000072.1, from coordinate 3,932 downwards.
CAGGGCCTCAATTCATCAAACAGAGATCTCAGGTGCGGGTGAAAATCTTCCTGGAAAAATTCAAAATATATTGTTGTACCCGTACGCTCCAGCACTTTCGCTTCCCGAATCACTTCCTGGTATGTTCGATAGCAGTTGAGTGCTTTTCCGGCCTTATCAATATCTGATGACAAAACTGGAATTGCGCAATCAATCTCGCTATCTGTGGACGTATGCAACCGAAACTTCCCGTCCTCCATACCGGTTTCCGCCAACGTAAAAAAAGCGAGACGTTTTGGAGCTCGGCTCCACTCTCTTTTTAATTTGCAGAAAACGCGTTTTACGACAGCATGTGAAACAAGATGATCGTGAAATCCGCTGATACCGTGAACGGCATATGTAACAACAACATGCGGCTCCAGATCTCTGATATACCTTTCTGTAATCTCCTCAATTTCCATTGGATCCATTTCCTTCAGGCCACTATCAGTAAGATCAAGAACATGCATTTCTGTTAAATTGAGCACTTTGGCTACATTGAGCATTTCACGGTATCTGACATCCCCCATTTTTTTCACACTGAGTCCAAGTTCATGTCTCACTTTTGTGGCACCTCCCCGGGTGAATGTCAAAAGGCAGACTTCGTGTCCTTGGCGAATATGAGATGCAATGGCAGGTGCAGGACCAAATGATTCATCATCGGGATGGGGAAAAATGTATAGTACTCGCATGATTAGAAGTATTTTTTCAACGGTCCGGCTGCTCTTTTTATGATCTGGGAGTAGAAAAAGATCATTTCATGATAATTCTGCTTGGAAAGACGCTCATTGGTACCATGAACCCTGTCAAGATCACTTTCATCCGCCCGAAGTGGGATGAAGCGATAGATGTTTTCTGTCAAGGCAGCATAATGGCGGGCATCTGTTGCACCAACCATAAGGGTTGGTGCAACAACTACTTCAGGAAAAACCTTTTTTATGGTTTTTCTGAGAAGATGGTAAGCGGGTTGCTCAACATCGGAGACATGTGAAGGATTGATAGATCCAAACAATTTCCTTATTTCAATTCTGGGATCATTGATCGACTTAATGACATGCTCCTTTACGCTATCAATGGTATCGTTGGGATGGATTCTGAAGTTAACAATCGCTCTGGCCTGTGTCGGGAGAACATTTTCTTTTATCCCCGACTCAAATATTGTTGTTGCAATGGTTGTGCTCATGGCTGCCTTTGTAGCAGGCATGCGATCAAGCTCCCTTTTGACCAGCCCTCTGAACAGCCACAGGTTTGCCATTACGATACGATAGAAAAAGGGCATTTGGGGACCTATTGCTTCCATGGTTCTTTTTACCAGTCCATCAACCTTGCCCCTGATCGGATTGTTTTCAAGCTTATGAATTGCCTCACTTAGAATGGCGATGGAAGTCAGTCCTTGCGGGACTGATGAATGTCCCCCTCCGCTGCTTGTTGACAGTTCCAGGCTCAGGTATCCTTTTTCCGCAACTGCTACAAGTGCAACCGGGTTGGGAAGATCGGGAAGCACGTCATGCACGATGGGAGTACCTTCATCCAAAAGAAACTCAAGCTCCACCCCCCTTTCTTCTAGCAGTTTGCCGATGGCATATGCTCCTTTATCACCATCGACTTCTTCATCATGGCCAAAAGCCAAGTAAATGGTGCGTTCTGGTTCGAATCCGGATTCAAGCAGGTGTTCGACGCCTTCCATTATGGCCAGAACTCCACCCTGGACATCCATCGCCCCCCGTCCCCATATGTACCCATCAGAAATTTTACCTTCGAATGGCGGATGTTTCCAGTCATCTTCCGTACCCGGTTCAACAGGCACGACATCGATATGGCAGGTAAACATAGCCGGTTTTAAACCGGGATCAGTCCCTGGCCACGTGTAGAGCAAGCTGTAATTATTGATAAGTTCTTTTTTTAGCTTGCTGTGGATGATTGGAAAGGCCTTTTCGAGGAACCGGTGCATTTTAAAAAACGCATCTTCATTAAAATCCTCCGAGCTTTGAGTTGAAACCGTTTCAAAGCTTATGGCTTCGCTAAGTCGTTCTGCGGCTTCATCAATAGCAAAATCGCCTGGAACAAAACGATTTTTTTCTCCATGATGCCTGGTATATCTCATGGTTCTAATAACCAGAACCATGATTAATATCAGGATCAACAAAAAAACACCAGCTAACGTGATTATCATACGGAAAGTAAAAAAAGTGCCTCGAAATTCAGAAGTTGTAACGGTTAAATATAGCAAGTGTAATGGGGGTGGCAGAAATTTACACATATATGACTTCATAACGTATGGGGTCCTGCAAAATAACATACTTTATCATAACAGCTATACTCTCCGTATACAAAGTGCGCAAGGCAAAGATTTTCTGAAAAACAACACCCGTTGATACAAAAATGTTATTAATACAGAAAAATCGCCAACTGAAAGTAATGCCGGGCATGAAATCTGCACAGATAGAAAGGTTCTACAGCTTAACAACCTCTTTTGCCTGTAATCCTTTTTCACTATCTGCGACAGTGAACTCAACCTTTTCACCTTCGTTCAATACCCGGTAACCCTCCGATTGAATTTCGCTGAAGTGAACAAACAAATCTTCGCCACTTTCCCGGCTAATGAAACCATAGCCTTTGGCACCGTTAAACCACTTTACGACACCTGTTTCACGTTCTTCTGACATAACTTCAAAAACTCCTTCATTGTTAATTAAGTCATCAATTAGCATGCGATTAATCAGAGGACACCTCTGAATGAGCAGGCTGCTGAGATAAGATGCCAAAAGTGATTATACCTTTTTCCATTAAGATTCGCAATGAAATTGAAAAAAGTTGTAATTATCTGTTTTTTTCAACGCATTTCTGCAGTTCCTGCATAATTCGTGTTTTAAGTGTTCTGGTTTTGGCGTAAGAAAAATTAAACTTTTCCGATATCTCGAGGAGGTTAACAGAAGTGGAAGAAAAAAAAGTAAGAATGAAATTCCTGTTGGCTTCAGAAAGCATTTGCAGACATTTTTTAAGTAGCTTTTGCCTCTCTTCGTCGATCAGACTTTGCAATTGCTGTGCTGGTTCCGGGAAGTGATTTTCTGCATATGTAGAATCCAGATCCGATCTCTGTTCGATTTTTTTAAATCTCAAGTACTCGTTTCTGGATGCTGTCAGAAAATATTTAAATATTGATTTTTTATCTGTGATCCTGTCGTTTCTTATCATTTCAAACACATCTGAAAAGGCCTGATAGGCACATTCCTCTGCGATACTCTCTGGCGCACCCATTCTAATCCGTAGAAAAAGAATTATCCTGCTCATCAGGTCTGAAGATAATTCATCTACGGCTGTTGTGTCATCTCTGAGGATGGCATCGATTAAACCGGAATAGTCGGAGGTGACAGTAGACAAAATATTGAATTAACTTAGTTTATACGATTCGTTTAATGCAGCTGAATAATAAAAATGGGGTGATAATTTATTCAAAGTTACCTTCAATATTCAAATTTTTTAGATAAACTTTGTGAAAAACATAAAAAAAATCATTTTTATGTTGTGACAGCATGGTTTTAGGTATTATATTCCGGATAACTTTTATAAGGTAAATAGGTCATTTGCTCAAAAGTATAAATAGGTCAAAAGCACAAAGGTAAATTATGTTTAAAAAAATGATTAAATTTTTGTAACAAATCATTTGTATATATCTCCTATTAATGGAGTTGTGGTATATAATTAGTAAAATAGAGGTCATAATTTAACATTACATGATTCAATAAATCGAGGAAAAGTCATGAAACATTTCAAAAGCATCTCCCTTATTGCAACCCTGACATTTGCCCTGTTCCTGTCATCCTGCACCGGTATTACCGATGCCAACAATGCTGGCGATGAACTGCTGCTTCAGGCCGAAGACATGAAAGATCAGCATATCTTGGAAGGTGGCG
>SLKA01000135.1 GCA_007134845.1 Balneolales bacterium | reverse complement strand
CTCCAACGACAACCAGATCGATTTTCTTCTCTTTCATCACCCAGGCGGCCATAGAGTCGGTTATCAGGTGATGCGGTACGCCTGTTTTTTCCAGTTCCCATGCCGTTAGACGGCTCCCCTGGAGCAACGGACGGGTTTCATCCACCCAGGTATGGATTTTCTTTTTTTGCAGATGAGCGTGGTATATCATTGACAGGGCCGTTCCGTACTGGCCGGTGGCCAGGCTGCCGGTATTGCAATGGGTCAGGATCTGTGCATTCATCGGGATCAGCTCCTGGCCGTTCCCGCCGATAGCGGCGCAGACACGCTTGTCTTCTTCGTGAATGGATTTGGCCAGTTCCAGCAGGGCTTTCTTTCTGCGGGCGACCGGTTGATCCTGCATGTCATGCGCGGTTTTTATTGCCTTATCAAGTGCCCATTGGAGGTTGACAGCCGTTGGACGGGAAGTGGCAAGATATTCGCTAATGCGCTCCACATCAGTGTGGAACGGCTGGAGGCTGTCTTCCGGCAGTTCTTTTACACCGAGGTAAACTCCGTAAGCGGCAGCAATTCCGATCGCAGGCGCCCCGCGAACACGAAGCGACCGGATGGCTTCCCATACACGCCCGACTTCGAATATATCAAGGAAAAATTCCCGATGCGGCAAATAGGTCTGATCAATGATCCGGAGATGGTCATCGATCCATTCGATGGACTTAACAACTTCAACGGGTTTTATTTTCGGTAGCATAAGGATGATTTTCTGTCGTGTGATTATCTGCCATAATGGAGCCTTGAAAGCCGGCTTGGGGTAGAATCAGGCTCTGGGGTGAAAAGACTTGTGCACTTCTTCCAGAAAGGAACGATCTATGTGTGTGTATATTTCGGTGGTCAGGATGGAGACATGCCCCAGCATTTCCTGAACAGCTCGCAGGTCGGCACCTCCTTCCAGAAGATGGGTGGCGAATGAGTGCCTGAGGGTGTGGGGGTGGATCGGTTTCTCAATCCCGGCTTTACGGGCTGCTCCGGTTACGATGTGCCACAGGCTCATTCTCGTCAATGGTTTGCCTCTGTAGCTCAAAAAAAGTCGATTTCGGGCAATTGTGATGTTTTTTCTGAGCAAGGGTCGTGCATTCTTCAGATAGTCGGAAACGGCATCCAGCGCCATGCCACCCACGGGAACCAGCCGCTCTTTGTTCCCTTTTCCGACAATCCTGAGCAGTTGCAGCTCGGGTATGAACTGATCCGACTCAAGTTCCACCGTTTCGGAGGCACGAAGTCCGGTAGCGTACATAAGCTCCAGAACAGCCGCATCCCGCTTGCCGAGAGTGTCTGACCGGTCCGGGGTGTCGAGAAGCAATGTTGCCTCCTGCTGGTCAAGAACTTCCGGAAGATTTCGCCCTTTTCTGGGAAGCTCGATCAACTCAGCGGGATTGGCCGCACTCCACCGCTCCATTACGGCAAACTGATGGAATCCGCGTATGGTGGATATGTTCCGCGAGATGGTGCTGACCGACAGATTCATGGCAAGCATCTCTTGCAGAAATTCTTCAATATGTTCCAGGGTGATGCCGGACAAGTCTGATAGTCCGATATCCCGTCCGATAAATGTCAGATAGCGGCGCAGATCGTGATCGTAGGATTCCAGCGAATTACCGGAGAGGCCTTTTTCCAGCTTCAGGAAGTTGAGATACTGTTCGCGTTCGCTTTCAAAGTGGATCATGGAACGGATCGGGCTCATTGCGTTGAGGTATCCGTATTTTCCACAGTTGACTTATCGCCGATTATTTTCTCGGCAGCAGCTTCTTCCTCAATCTGACCCGGATATTTGATGCGGCCATGGTACATGCCCTGCAAAATACGGGTGAAAATATCTTTTATGACCTTAAGGTCCTTCAATGTGAGGGCACAGTTGTTAAGCTGACCCTCGGCCAGCCTGTCATCCACCAGACGGTTAACCAGGTTTTCAAGTTTCTGATAGGAATGATCGGACATGGAGCGGGAGGCGGCTTCAACACCGTCGGCTAGCAGCAGTATGCCGGTTTCCTTGCTGCCGGGGATGGGCCCATCGTAACGGAAGTCCTCTTCCTGTATCTCCTGCTCGTTACCCGATTCGTTCATTGCTTTTTCGTAGAAGTAGCGTATAAGCGATGTTCCGTGATGTGTTTTGATAAAATCTATGAGCATTTCCGGCAACTCGATGTCTTTGGCCATTTTGACTCCGGCGTCGACGTGGTTCTTGATAATAAGCGCACTCATCCGGGGCTTTAGCTTGTCATGAGCGTTTCCACTCATCTGATTTTCCACAAAATACTGCGGCTTTTCCATTTTGCCTATGTCATGATAAAGCGCGCCGACCCGGCAAAGAAGAGGATTGGCACCGATGCCCGCGGCTCCGGCTTCCGCAAGATTTGCCACCTGAAGGCTGTGGTGAAATGTTCCGGGCGCTTCAAGCATCAGCTGCTTCAGCACCGGCTTGTTGGTATCACTCAGCTCAAGCAATGTAACATCGGTCGTGATCCGGAATGCCTTTTCGATGAGCAGAATCAGCGGATAGGTCAGCCAGATTCCTACCATGTTACCGACCAGGAAAAGCAGGTTGTCAAAGTAAATACTCCATCCACCTACTTTGGTAAGCGTAAAACCCAAAAGTACAATCGCATAGGCGAAGAAGATAAGTCCGGGCGTTGTCAGATAAAACTGGCTTCGGTCCTTGACATCCCTGACAGAATAAACGCCAATGCTGCATGCCGTGATGGTAGCTACCACAAACTCGAAGCTGTTGCCGAACATCAGGCCCGACAACAGGGCAATGAGTGTGGTTGTCATGAGCCCGACCCGCGAATCGAAGATGATGGTCAGCAGGATAGGCGCGATAGCGAAGGGCACCACGTACGGTGAAAGATCATCCATCCTGGCGACAAAAGCACCGATGCCGTATACCAGTGCAACGGTCAGAAAGACCAGAAGCAGCATGTTGTTCCGGTCAAAAATAGATCGGCGATAGAGATAGATATAGAAGAAGAAAATCAGAAAAACAGCAATAACCAGTATTGTTTCCCCCGCATATTTGCTCCATATCTCGATATCACTGGCCCGTTCTGCACGCGCCCGTGCCAGGCTTTGCAGCATGACATGGCGCTCGGGAGTGATGATGTCGCCCCGCCGAATAATGGTCTGTCCGGCTGAAACGGCACCCTTGGTGGGTGAAATCCGATCAATACGGTCCTGAATCCGTTGCTCTGTTTCTGATTCGCTGTAGATCAGGTTGGCTTCGACCACCATGTTGAAGAGCTGAACAACGGAGCGGACTAGATCGTCATCATACTGTCTGGACAGCCGGATTCTTACATAATCACGGGACTCACGCAAGGTGCGAACGGTTTCAACCGGGGTCTCCCTTTCGGTTCGGTCACGCATATCCCGGATGGTGATATCGGGAGTGGTGATGTATTCTTTGGTGGTATTGATAATGCCGTCGGAAAACAGCTCCTCCAGCATGTTTCTCAGATTTGAGTGCAGTTCGCTGACGATGGATTGTCGGGACGGGTTTTCTGATGGGGCGAAAAGCCGGTCATTGGCATAGCGCTCCAACAGCGGATTCCATGCGTTGTCTTCCAGCCCGATGCCGGATCGGTTGCGTGTGCGAATATAATACAGGCTATCCTCCAGTGCCTGTTGTGGTGTTTCCAGCATCCGGGATTCCTGCCAGTCGGCATAGGCATCAAGGACATGGGTCAAATTGGCAAAAAGGGAATCCAGCTGCCGCAGGGCACGTGATTTGGCCGGGTGTTCAAGAAGATAAATCGGACTGGTGTTCTGCTGGATATCGCGTATTTCCTCACGAATCTCTTGGTCCTGCTTGAGCAGGCTGAAAGTAAACGGAGCGGTCAGATCGTCATCACGCCAGGGTTCACCGATGCTGTAAGGTGTTTCCTGGACCTGGGTCTTCGGATAGAGTGCAATAACAATAATCAGAAAACCAAGGCTCAGAAAGATCTTTATTACGTTGTTTTTATTAAAAAAACGCGAGGTTTCGTCTTTTTTCTTCTTTTCGGAGAGAAAAGGAACGAAAATCTTCTTTTTCCTCTGAAGGCCCAGCTTATCTAAAAAACCCATACGAAATGGCTATGATTTTGGAAATATGAGTCTGCTTATTTTCCGAATAACCGGCGGATCTGGTGTGATACCGCTGCTATAGTGAAGAAAATACTTACACCAATCAAAGTATACCATGGATATGCGATATTTCCCAAAAATATGATGGCAGCCATGGAGAATACACATACCAGAAGTGCGATGGTGGCGCTGGTGCGGTCAATGTTTGTGTATCGCCCGGTGAAGAACGCGCCAAGCAGCCCGCCATACGTGAAGCCTGCAATTGCAAGCCCGAGTTCAATGACCGGGTTTTCTGTGCTGGTGAAGGATATTGCGAACAGAATAAAGACGGCGGTCCACATGAGCGTGAAACCCCGGGAAATTTTCATGGAGTTAGGCAGTTCCGAGAGTTTCGGGAAAACATCAAACAGAGTGGATGAAGAAAGTGCGGAGAGCGAGCTGCTGAGGGTACTCATGGCAGCGGCAAAAAGCCCGGCAATCAGCAGTCCCGCTATGCCGACCGGAACCTCTTCATTGATAAATTTCAGCAGCACTTCATCGGCCTGCGTGAGATTGAGTTCGGTGATGGAAAGCCCGTTATAGTAGCCGTATATCGCCATTCCTACAAAAAGAAAGAGCACAAACTGGATCAATACGAGAAACCCGCTGGTGATGATGGCGGTCTGCGCTTTTCTGAGTTCACCGCATGCAAGCAGCCGCTGGACCATCAGATGATCGACCCCGTGTGAGGCCATCGACAGGAACATTCCTCCCAGAACGGCCCCGATGATGTTGTATGGAGTCGTGAATACCTGGGTAAGCGTATCTGGCCAAACAATAACATGCAGCTTGTCGGCGTCTGCGAGCATCGGAATCAGGGGATCCACAATATGAGTGCCGGCAAACCAGATCACAAATGCGCCTCCGAAGGTGTAGACAGCGAGCTGCAGCACATCAATCCAGATTACCGATTTGAGTCCGCCGTAATAGGTGTAGGCCAGTGTAAGAGCAGCGATGATGGAAATGGATACGGGATAGTCGAGCCCGGTGATCACCTTGATCGGGATGGCGGCAGCGAATAGCCGCACTCCGTCGGCGAGGAGCCGGGTCACCAGAAAAACGATGGATATAAGTCGCTGGAAGTTGGATCCGAAACGCTCTTTGAAGAAAGTATAGGCTGTTTTTTGTTCACCCTTGAAGTAGGATGGCAGGATGAGCCAGGCTACGACAAAACGTCCGAGCATATAACCGAACACTATCTGCAGAAAGACAAAGCTCCCGAGATAGGCCACGGCAGGAATCGATATCACCGTGAGCATGCTGGTCTCGGTGGCTACGACAGAAAGCGACACCGCCCACCAGGGAACCTTGCCGTCGGTTTTGAAATAGGCGGTGGAATCGGTGGGACGTCCACCTGCTTTGATGCCAATGACAACACAAAGCAACAAATACAGAATGATTACCAGAAGGTCAATTAACGTGAGTCCCATGTAATATTAAGATGCGTTAGTTTGATGGCAGGCATCATCCCCAAAAAATAGTCACCGGGATGTGCACACCGGCTCTATATAGTTTCTAGGTGGTCTCTATGTGCGTTTCAATACAGTTGCGTATCCGGTAATGCCGTTCAGTCTGTAATTTCCGAAGCAATGGAAATACCTTCAGCAGTGTCCGAGGCGACCGTGAAAGCATTGCTCAGCTGCGAGATCTCCAGGAGTTTGCTGATGCGTTCAGGGACATTGCAAAGAACCAGGTTGCGGTCAAGGTCACGATACAGTCGCTGGGCGAGAAGCAGAGCTCCCAATCCGCTTGAGTCGGCAAAAGTAACGGCACCCAGGTCGAGGATCAGATGTCCGGAGTCACTGGTATTGGCCAGCACAATAAACTGGCTTTTCAGTGCCGGTGCTACCTTGCTGTCAAGACGCTCTGACTTCAGGGTCATGACGGAATAATCATCTTCGGTCTGAATTTCGAATTTCATCTGTTTATAACTCTGCAATTTGTTGGTTTTCAGTCAGTTAGTTTTTGTTGCTGTACGCCAGGAAGGTAAATTTTCATGTGCATGCTCGCGGCAATAGTCCTGTGTCCTTGGCGTT
>SLKA01000065.1 GCA_007134845.1 Balneolales bacterium | reverse complement strand
GGTATTTGATATCGTAAACACTGTGAGACGTTTTGCGGTAGTTTTCCATGATACCGCAAGCATACTAAAGTCTTCGCCTAAAGGCGAGGGATTTTCTCCCATTCCCCGTATGGGACATTAAGCCCCCGCAGGCACTTTTCATAGCCTTTGAGCAGCACTTTCCGGCCGGATGCTCCCATATAGATCAGAGCACAGATATAGCTGTAGCTGTCCTGTTCCGGCAATTCCGAAAGCATCATGCCGGGGGTGACATCAATTTGTATGATGGTTCCCGGATTCTCTTTTTCCATCCGGTCAACTTCCTCACGGTCCGGCACCCGATCCACACGTGCATCCTCAAACTCGCGGTAAAAAAAGGCGCCGGCAATCCGGAACGCCCCCTTGCGCTCCGGTATCAGAGGCTCCTTCCCAAGGGCAAGATTCACCGGCACCTGGTGGTTGGAGACGCCATCCACTTTTTGAAACAGATCGCTGTGATGCTGGGCGACCCGGGTATTAACCTCAAGCATGTAGATCTTGTCGCGCTTGCGGTTCCAGAAAAATTCCATGTTGAAGGATGAGTTGTTGTAGCCGATATGCTTCAGGAACGTCTTGCAGATTTCGGCCATTTTTTGCTGCACACGCCGGGGGAGCACAGATGGATACTGATACCTGGAAAACACCGAACGGTTGGGGTAGCGAATGGAATCAACCACGCCGTGTACATACAGCTCATGGTTGTACATGCACCCCTCCAGAGTGCACTGAAGTCCGCCTATCAGCTCCTCGGCAAGAAAAAGATGTGCGCTCACTCCTCTCACCTCTTCCGGCATATCCGGATTCAGATGATCGATAAGCCGGTCAAACGGACGCGAAATCCGGGTGATATTTTCGCGGATCTGAGGAATGGCCTCCTCGAGATCACGCTCACCGCTGATCCGGAATCCCAGATGGGAGCCGAATGACTTGACCGGTTTGATCCAGTACGGAAAATCCAGGGGAATGGCGCCGGCAGGATTCTCATCAAACGGATCAAACAGATGAAACCCGGGTATATGCTGCGGTATGACTTTCTTCTGTTCCACGCGGCTCCAGTATTTGTGCTCACACTTCAGAAATGCGGCTACCGGGGCCGAACGCAGTCCATAGCGTTCACAGAGTACAGGAACCATGGTGCTCACAGGAAAATCCATGTAACCGATTATGCCGTCAATTGCACCCTGGAATGAGGACAGCTGCTTTTCCGCTTTGTGCAGCAGATCCAGCACCGGATACTCATCTTGCTCGGTCACCTCCTCATGGGACAAAAGCCCGTGGAATACAAAATTTTCCGCACCGGATATCGCCTCCAGCCGGGTCCGGTTGAAATCATTAAGCCCGATAACAAAGAGATTTTTCTTTTTCATGGATGTGTTCCACAGCATGGATGTGTTCCGCAGACTTTCATCTTGCCAGATGCAATTTTCCAAACTGAAAGTCACAGCCGGCTGCATGGCACCGGGCATTACCTCATGCGTTGACTTTTTCTACAAGCGCTCCCGGCGGGATGCCGTCCACCGGCCTGAATTCAAACTGCAACCGATCCAGGCATTGCTGGTATTTCCGGGACAGCTCGCGATAGTTGTTCGCACCGATGAATAACCAGGCCAGTTCATAACTGTAGCTGTCCTGTTCATTCAGATCGTTGAGGCGGACACCTTCCTCGACCATTACCTCAATAAGCACACCGGGCACTTCCTTTTCAATGGCAGCTACTTCCGCGGCGGTCGGCACCCGGGTAACGACGGCGTCTTCCCACTTGCGGTAAAAAAACTTGGATGCCCGGTTGAATTCACCCTTGCGATACGGGAATGCCGGATCGCGACCCAGCCCGAGCTCAACAGTAATCTGATGATTGGATACCCCGTCAACCTTCTCAAACAAATCGCTGTGGGATTGCGATATTCGCGTATTGATCTCCAGTAGCCATATTTTGTCGGAGGACTGATCCCAGAAGAATTCTATGTTGAACGGATGATTGTCATACCCCATGTGAACGAGCACCTTTTCGGTAATTGCTGTCATCCTTTGCTGAACCGTGCGGGGAAGACGGGACGGATAATCATAATGAAAAAAAGTGGACCTGTTGGAATGGCGGATGGAGTCAACCACACCGTGTATGGCCACCTTGCCCTGGAAAACATAGCCTTCAAGGGTGCACTGCCGGCCGCCGATAAGTTGTTCTGCAATGCAGTAGCTCCCATCCACGTTTCTGATGTGGTCCGGAATATCCGCCCGGTCCATTATGTCATTGAATGGTTCTGCCATTCGTCCGATGTACTGTCGTATGACTCCGATGGCCCGGTAGAACTCTTTCCGGTTTTTTATACGAAAGCCGAGATAGGAACCGACGGATTTCACCGGTTTCAGCCAGAACGGAAAATCAAATTCCACCGAAGCAAGCGGATCCCCGGCAAACGGATTTACCGGTGAAAAGCCCGGTACGGCATCGGGGACAATTTCCTTTTGTACGACCCTGCTCCAGTACTTATGCTGACATTTGAGGATGCTCTCCAGGCTTGGTGAGATAAGCCCGAATTTTTTCCTGAGGATCGGGGTCATCATGCTGATTGGAAAGTCAATATAGGTGACAATGGCATCCACCGAACCCTCAAACTTCGTTAGTTTGCCTTCCAGGTCGTCTATCATGGCTGGTATGTCATACTGGTCAGCATCTTCCGCCTCTTCGGGTGGAATCAGTCCATGAAATTCATACGACCCGAAGTTTTTCAGTGACTTCAGCTTTTCATGATTGAATGCATTCAACCCAATCATGAATATGTTTTTATTCGGGGATGCAAGCATGGGCATGCGATTAAAGATTCCTGTTATAAAACAGAAAAGCTGAGTATTTACAACACGTTAATACAATATAGCAAATAAATACATGGCCCATACCACTCCGGGCAGCACTCAAAGAAATGTTTCAATATTCTGTTTATACCAGCTTCCGCGCCGCGATCTGCACCGGATCCCGGGCCGGTCCAAGGTCAATCCTGCGAGAGGATGAGCACACTGAACGGTGCGATGCGGATATTCCCCATCGGAGGCTGATCCTTGCCGCCGGCTTCCGCATAGACCTCCGAACTGCCGAAGTTGCCGAATTCCGGGTCGTAAAAAGTGCTGTCGCTGTTCAGCCTCACAACCCATTTCCCGGCAGCCGGAAACGTGATGGCATAATCCTGGTGCGCGTGTGTCGATACATTGACGACCACCACGGTGCTGTCACCCGGTCCGCCTTCTTTCCAGCGATGATAAGCCATGACATTGGCTTCATTATTAAGATGATGGATATCCACCTCCTGTCCGGCGAGTCCCGCTGTCACTCCCCCTGAATTCTTGCGCAAGGCAATCAGATCCTTGTAAAGCTGCAGGATTCCGGGATATTTTTCGATCTTGGACCAGTCAAGAGGATCCTGATCATGAAACCAGTCATCCTCAAGAAACTCCTGTCCCTGAAAGATCATCGGGATGCCGGGTGTTGTAAAAACGAGTGCTCCGCCCAGAGTGGATTTTTTCCTTGCAACCCAGGATGAAGCGCTGCCCGGATCCACCTCTTCCGGAACGCGAGCCTTGCCGTTGGCTACTTCATCGTGCGACTCCGTATAGATCACACGCTCAAAGGCATTGAGATAGTAGCGATGCAGGATGGCGTCATGGATCTCGTGCATATTGCAGTGGGCGTCATCGGCTGCTATGAGATTCTTTCGTACATAGTGCACGAACCGGGCATTCCATTGCGTATCAAACCCTGCACCGCCATCCTTTGGCCGCCTTGTCAGATAGGGATTGTTCTGCAGGTCTTCGGCGATGTTGATGGCATCGGGGCGAATATTCTTGATCTCATGGGTAACCAGCTGCATCAGGTTCCAACCCTCGGCAAGATCGCTGCCGGGATCATCATCACGCCCGTGCACATTGCGGATATATGCGGTCATATCCCACCGGAGTCCGTCCACATTGTACTCACAGAGCCACATTAGTGCGTTATCACGTATGTAGTCGCGGACTTCCTTCCGGCCGTAATCCGGTCGCGTATCCCCCCAGGGTGTCTTTGCGCGCCAGTCATTATAAAAATAGATGCCGCCCATGCCATTTTCACTCCATCCGTCAAATTGCCACAGGTCAAGATCACTGGGTCCGAAGTGATTGTAAACGACATCCAGTATGACCGCAATGCCAAGCTTGTGCGCTTCATCCACAAATTCACGGAATTTGCGCGGACGCCCGTAGTCGCTTTCCACCGCAAAGATATGGGCGGGATTGTATCCCCACGAATAACCACCGGCAAATTCGGCCAGCGGCATGATTTCGATGACATTGACCCCGAGATCACGCAGATAGGGCAGGTGGCGGATGGCACCTTCGAGAGTGCCGGCCCCCCCCTCTCCCTCTTCCTTGCCAAAGGTGCCGATATGAAGTTCATATATGATCATCTCGTTCATCGGCGGCGGGGTGAACGGCTCCATGCCGGCCACACTTCGCGGATCCCAAACGATGGCATTGCCAACCGAATTGGTGACCCTGCGGGCATAGGGATCAATGCGCAGATATTCTTTGCCGTCATTGAGGATGCGGTACTTGTACTCATCGCCCTTCTTCACTCCGGCAATATCGACCGTCCATTCCCCGTTCTTTCCGGCGGACATCGGATGTGCCGTTTTGTCCCAATCGTTGAATGATCCGATCACATAAACTTCATCGGCATGGGGCGCCCAAACCGAGAACCGGCAGCCCTTTTCGTGAAGTATCGCACCTTTTGTTTCCGGCAGTTTCATAGTCAGATCACCAGCCTGGTATTATTTGTATCGTCATATATTAATCAAAAGTCCCGATATTAGCCATTTCCCCCGAAAGCCGGAAATAAAGCCGGTTATAAAATAAGAATCAGATATACAATTAAAACCAGCTTATTACATCGATTTACCATCATGACTTATCTCTCCGTCGAACAACTTTCCAAATCCTATGGCCTGAAACCTCTGTTCGAGGGAATCACATTCGGATTGAACCGCGGCGACAAGACCGCACTTGTGGCACCCAATGGAACGGGCAAGTCCACTTTGCTCCGGGTCATTGCCGGCACCGAAAATCCGGATCAGGGGGAAGTCATGATCCGAAATGGCATCCGCACGGGGTTCCTGGAGCAGGAGCCCCGGCTTGACGAACAACTTACCATACGCGAATGCATCAGTCGCGGCCACTCGGAAACGGTTTCAGTGATCCGGCGATACGAAAAGGCAGCCAAAGCCCAGGCTAATGAGGTCACCGAAGCTACCAGGCAGGCTTATGATGATGCGCTGGCCGCCATGAATGCCGCCAACGCCTGGGACTACGAGCAGCGCATGCAGCAGATCCTGGGCAAGCTGAACATCCACGAACTGGATCAGACGGTCGCCTCGCTTTCGGGCGGCGAGCGAAAACGTGTGGCCCTGGCATTTGTCCTGCTGGATGATCCCGACCTGCTCCTGCTCGACGAACCCACCAACCACCTCGATATCGACATGATCGAGTGGCTTGAACAGTACCTGGCAAAAAGCACCACCACCCTGCTGATGGTCACGCACGACCGCTATTTCCTGGACCGCGTTTGCAACAGCATTATCGAAATCGACCAGGGCAAGCTCTATCATCACCGCGGCAACTACTCATGGTATCTGCAGAAAAAAGCGGAGCGCCAGGAGATCGATAACGTTGCGGCCGGCAAAGCCGGGCAGCTGCTCAAGAAGGAGCTGGAGTGGATGCGCCGCTCGCCCAAGGCGCGCACTACAAAATCAAAATCGCGCATATCCGCTTTCTACGAAACCGAGGAAAAAGCGAAAAAACAGTCCGACGGGCCCGGAATGCGGCTTGAGGTCTCCATGCAGCGCATGGGTAAAAAAATCCTGGAACTGTCCGGCATCAGCAAACGGTATGGCGATCTGGTGATACTGGATAATTTTTCGTACTCATTCAGCCGCGGCGAGCGCATCGGTGTCATCGGAAGAAACGGCACAGGAAAAACCACATTCCTGAACGTGCTGACCGGTGCCGAGCCGGCCGATTCCGGCGCGATCGACAAGGGAGAAACCATTGCCTACGGCCATTACCGGCAGCAGGGCATCGACCTGGACGATGACATGCGAGTGATTGACGTCATCCGCGAGGTAGCCGAGGTCATCACCATCTCCGACGGCAGGC
>SLKA01000126.1 GCA_007134845.1 Balneolales bacterium | reverse complement strand
ATCGTTGCCGGACTCTGGGCGGGGATCATGGTTTCCGCCCTGACCAACGGCTGGGTGAAGCAGCGGTTCGACAACATGATACTGGAAGAGCTTACTCATGTGCAGATCCACCATCCGCAATTCCTGACGGAAAGGGAGTCCGCGATGCATATCGACCGGGCCGATGACCTGATGCGCTTCCTGGAGCAGGATGACCGGGTCAGGAATTTCACGCCGCGCACGCTTTCCGACGCGATGATCCAGTCCCCGCTCACCTCGTCGGGTGTACAGATCCGTGGTATTGATATCCATCAGGAACCCCGAACGACCACATTTCATGAAAACCTGACGCATGGTGAGTACCTCGATGCCGATGTGCGCAATCCGATCCTGCTGGGGGAACAACTTGCGGAAAGATTGAATGTCGGCATCGGAAACCGGGTGGTCCTCTCATTCCAGGATCTCGATAACCATATCACGTCCGGATCCTTTAATATTACCGGCCTGTTCCGGACCGCATCCAATCCGTATGACGAACGCCATGTCTTCGTTCGGGCCGAAGATCTGAACGAACTGCTGACCGATCAGACCGTCTGGCATGAGATCGCCATCATTCTGCACGATGAATCGATGAGCAATGCCCTTGCGGCAGACCTGAACCGGGAGTTTGACGGTATTGCCGCCGAGACGTGGTACGAGCTGTCGCCCGAGCTGCGGTACATCACCGACATGGGCGTGTCCATGACCTTCTACATCATGGTGGTGATCATGCTGGCGCTGGCCTTCGGAATCCTGAACACCATGTTGATGGCCATTTTCGAACGAATGCGCGAACTGGGCATGCTCATGGCAGTCGGGATGAGCAAAATCCGGATTTTCCTGATGATCATGCTGGAATCGGTGATCCTCACGCTCACGGGTGCCGTTGCCGGGCTGGCCATAGCGCACATCAGTGTGAATTACCTGTCCAGGAAGGGCCTGGACATGACCAGCGTCGGCGGCGATTCCATGGCCGAGTTCGGCTATGATGCGGTGGTCTATCCCATTGCCTCCTCCGGCGATTATATCACAACCATGTTGCTGGTGGCCTTCACGGCCATCCTTGCCGCGGTCTATCCCGCCATCAAGGCATTGCGCCTGAACCCCGTTGAAGTGATCAAAGACTGACGGAATGTCCGGCTCTGTTCGCCTCACGGATGCAGTATCTGCTGCATGGACAAAGCGCCTAAACCTGCTCGAGCGCCTGTTCGATATCCCAAATCAGGTCTTTGTAGTGTTCCACCCCGACGGAGATGCGAACCAGCTTGTCTGTGACAGAAACCTCTTCACGGTGTACCTTGTCGACTCCCGCATGGGTCATGGTGGCCGGATGTTCCACCAGTGATTCCGTCCCTCCCAGGCTTACAGCCAGCTTTATCAGTCTCAGAGCGTTGATGAAACGGAACGCTTCAGCTTCACCGCCACGGATATCAAAAGAGACCATTGCTCCTGTTGACTTGTACTGACGTTGAAAGATCTCGTACGCCCTGGTTCCCGGTTTGATAAGGCCCAGATAGTAGACCTTTTCAATTTTCGGATGATTGTTCAGAAATTCGGCCACACGCCGGGCATTTTTTGCCTGTTTCTCCATTCTCACCTTCAGCGTTTCAAGACTTCTCATCAGCAGCCATCCAGTGTGAGGCGATGCCATGTTACCCAGCAGGGTGCGCAGGAATTTCACACGGGTGATCACCTCTTTGCTTCCGCAGCATGCACCGGCGATCAGGTCGCTGTGTCCGCCAATATACTTTGTCGCAGAATAGATGGAGAAATCGGCTCCGTGCTTCAGCGGCTGCTGCCAGATCGGTCCCATAAAGGTATTGTCGACTGCCAGATACACATTCTTGCCATCTGTGCTGTGATTTTCGGCGATTTTCTTGCAGCAGGCGATATCGATCAGCGCGTTGGTAGGATTGGCCGGTGTTTCAATGAAGATCATGGCCAGACGATCTGCACGGCCGGTTTTTTCCAGTAGTTCTTCGATTTCATTTCTTTGTTGATGTGGTTTGAATCCGACAGTATGCACACCGATTTTGGGCAGAAAATGGTGGATGAAGTGATCGGTGCCACCATACAACGGAATGCTGTGGAGCAGCAGATCGCCCGGTTTCAGAAATTCAAGCAGCACGGTGGAAATGGCGGACATTCCGCTTTCAAACACGGCACAATCCTCAGCTTTATCCCACAGGGTGAGGCGATTTTCCAGAATTTCCAGATCGGGGTTGTTGATGCGGCTGTAGATGAGACCCGGCTCTTCGTGCGGATACTGCTCACGCAGTCCGTAAGCCACCTCGAAGAAGGCTTTGCCCTCCTCGGCACTTTTAAAAACGAATGTGGATGTCAGGAAGATCGGGGATTTGATTGCGCCCTCCGACAGAGCGGGTTTGTAGCCATAGGACATCATCAGGCTTTCGGGTTTGAAGGTATGCTTCTTATCCATAGCTCTCCGGTTAATGATGGTTGCAGTGTGTCGTTAATAGTTTCCCTGCGTTCGGAATTTCCTTGCGTTTAAAAATAAATGCAACATGATGCCCGCAATAGAATTGCTGCCAGTAGATCAATATAACAGGTAGGCTGAACAGTTATCTATTTTATTTGCAGTATTGTACGAGATAATCTGCGAAGCAGAGCGGTTAGAGCAACGGGTATTATCGGTTAGAGTGGTTTTATCTGTCAGAGCAGGTGCTGCCGGTAAGAAAGCAAAAAACTGCATCGGCAGATTTGACTTGTGAAGGGTTATTCAGTTAATTGGTGGCTTAAAAAGCTGCACTCTCAAATTGCATTAATATCTTGTGTTCTGAACGTCTATTCTGCATCACAGCCACATAATTATTCACCTGGTGAAACATACATTCAACAATAGAAAATCGGGTAGCGACGAGGTCATTCCATCTGCAAAGGAAGGATTAGGTACTTTTGGCGGTGTTTTTACTCCATCCATTCTTACCATTCTCGGCGTCATCATGTACCTGAGATTTGGATGGGTTGTTGGCAATGTCGGACTGACGGGAACACTGGTGATCGTTACCCTGTCCACGAGCATCACCTTTCTTACCGCCATGTCGATTACGGCTATTGCCACGGATCAGAGAGTGCGCACCGGTGGTGCCTACTACATGATCAGCCGGTCGCTCGGGATTGAATCCGGCGGAGCTATCGGGATCCCGCTCTATCTGGCACAGGCGCTCTCGGTGGCGCTTTACACGGTCGGCTTTGCAGAAAGCGTGGTGAGTGTATTTCCGCAGCTTAACTTCAGGATTGTCGGATTGACCACCACCATCGCGGTGGCCGGACTGGCCCTGATATCCGCAAGAGTGGCCATCCGCGCACAGTATTTTATCATGTTGGGGATCGCGATCTCTCTGTTTTCCTTCGTTTTTGGCGGACCGGCAGCACCGGCGGATCCCGCGACCGTAGAAGCAGCTGAGCGGCAATCGGAGGGATTCTGGTTTGTTTTTGCGGTTTTCTTTCCGGCGGTAACCGGAATCATGGCCGGTGTCAATATGTCCGGTGATCTTAAAAACCCGACAAAATCCATACCACTCGGTACGTTCGCGGCCATCGGGGTTGGATATCTGATATATATGACATTACCGGTATTGCTGGCCGGCCGTGCCGATGCGGCTTCGCTTATCGACAATCCCATGATCATGAGAGAAATGGCGTGGTGGGGCGATGCCATTTTGATCGGAGTTTGGGGTGCAACACTTTCCAGCGCCGTTGGAAGTATTCTGGGAGCTCCACGGGTGCTTCAGGCGCTGGCCAGGGACGGGGTGCTCCCGGGATGGCTGCGCTGGCTCGGCCGCGGAGAAGGGGAGGATGATATCCCCCGGCTCGGAACGCTGTTAACCATGTTTGTGGCATTGACAGCTGTTTACTTCGGCACCCTGAATCTCATTGCCCCTGTTCTGACCATGTTTTTTCTGACCACGTACGGTGTGCTCAACCTGACTGCGGGCATTGAACGACTGCTCAACAGCCCATCTTTCCGGCCGAAATTCAATGTCCATTGGAGTTTTTCACTTCTTGGAGCCATCGGATGCATGAGTGTGATGTTCCTTATAAATGCCGTGGCGACAGTGATTGCACTTGTCTTTGTCGCAGTTATCTTTATCTGGCTTCGAAGCAGAGAGCTCAAGACAGCGTGGGGGGATGTACGCCGTGGAATCTGGATGGCGCTGATCCGTGCCGGGCTGATGCGAATAAAAGTGGAGGAAGACGCTAAAACATGGAGGCCCCATCCGCTTGTGTTCACCGGTGCGCCCAGCCGTCGGTTTCATCTTGTGGAATTCGCCTCATCCATTACGCTTAACCGTGGGATTCTCACCCTCTCATCCATTCTCAAAAGCAATGAGATAGCGCTCGGACGTAAAAAGTCCATGGAGAAACAGATTAGGGAGAGTCTTGCAAAAAAAGGGATTCAATGCCTGGTCAGGGTTACCTCCGCGCCGGATCCATACGAGGGAATGGCACGGCTGGTTGAGTCATATGGCCTGGGTGAACTGGTTCCGAACACCATTGTTATGGGTGATACCGAAAACGAGGCGTCCATTGACGCATACAGCAAGATCATTTCCTCATTTCACAATCTGAACAGGAACGTGGTCATTGTTCACGACAATAAGGTGAAGCTGTTCGGTAACCGTCAGATCATTGACGTCTGGTGGGGCGGACTGCAGGGCAATGGAGGATTGCTGATGATACTTGCTCATTTGCTGAAAAGCAGTCAAAGCTGGCGGCACGCAAAACTGCGCATAAAGATGGTGGTCAAGGAAAGACAAGGTGCAGAAAATGCCCGGAAGAACCTGGAGAGTATTATTGGCAGAATCCGAATCAGGGCAGAACTGGAAGTGCTGATTGCCGGGGGACGTGAATTCAAGGACATCCTGGCCGAAAGTTCAAAGGATGCCGATCTGATTTTCATGGGAATGGCTGAGCCGGGCGAGCATTTTGCGAAATACTATTACAATATCCATAAAAATCTGGAAGATCTTCCGACCACGGTGCTTGTACTAGCTGCAAAAAACAACGCCTTCGGGGATGTGTTGGTAAAAAGTGAGGACCTTGACTGAATCATAACCTCAAAAGAAGTCAAAATTCGTGCCGTACCTGCCGGCAGCGGTAATCCTTGCTTACTGCGGACCGGCATACTTGCCCATAAACAGAATGGTGTTGCTGCTGTTTTTACGGATGAAAAACAGGAACGGACGATCCAGGCGGATGACCGGTGGTGTCGGACCAACACTGGTCCGCTCAATTTCAATGACGGTCACGGCTGCTGCCTCACTGCCCTCTTCATCCACTTTGATCACAGCCCGGTGCATGACATCGGATATCACCAGAGGTTCCGTCGGATGAATTCTTCGGAAGTCGGGTATTCCGTTGACACCGAAAGGCAGGGTCAGGCCCATGTCAATCAGATCTTCCATGATGGTTTCATAATCGTAGTCGATCTCGAAACGCGGCATATACACGGTGATGGTGTCATCTTCCAGCTGCGAAGTAATCGCCTCAAAATTCTGCCGGGTGAGTGATCCTGCGAAACCGGAAAGATCACCGCTGTCATTGGGAAGGAATACGGTAAAGGAGAAGTCGCCGTTCCCATAGGGAAGGTCCGCCACCTTCCAGTCATTGTCCTCATAGTAGCCGAAAGCATCCTTGACGCGCATCATCGGCAGATGAATCTGCCCGCCGGTCCCGGTGGTAAAGGACTCATCACGTGTGTCCTCCGGATCAAACTGCACGGTCCAGTCTGCCTTGAAATAGATGGCGTTGATCAGATACATGACCACATCCGGACCAATTTCGTCGAGCATCTCCTCAATGAGACCGTTTGTCTTGTCGTTGATCCATCCGTTAATGATTTCTACAGCAGCTGGATCGCCAAAATCAAGAT
The DNA here is from genome assembly GCA_007134845.1 of Balneolales bacterium. Classification (GTDB taxonomy): domain Bacteria; phylum Bacteroidota; class Rhodothermia; order Balneolales; family Natronogracilivirgulaceae; genus SKNL01. The sequence goes on along the minus strand of SLKA01000126.1, from coordinate 14,795 downwards.
CGGCGACCTCGGCATCGAAATAGTCGGCATTGTTCTGCAGGAACTCCTGGAGCACCTCGAATCCCCGGCGGTACCAGATGGAGTTGGCAATCTCCATGCGCACCTGCGGATCCAGCTCGGTCAGCAGACCAATCAGGTCGCGAAATGCCGTATTTATCTCCTCACGGGTCAGGCCGTCATGACCGAAAAAATCACGCATTTGCTCATATGTTGCGCCATCGGTGCCATTAAGTGCCATACCGAATGCCATGGATATACTAAGCGGCGAGGCGAAAAAGCTCTCTTCAGAAGCCGTTTCTGCCAGCCTGTCCAGAATGGTGAATGTAAAGTCATTAGAGCTTTCCACCAGCACCTTCTCCTGGGTGCTGAGCTCCCGCATCGACCCCTTGGTGTCGTTATCATCAGCAGGATCATTTTCCAGGACATCACAGCCCGAAAACAGCACCAGCAGACAGATCATCAAGAATGCCCGAGTCTGAAATGCTGCCCGCATCAGGGTGTCAGCAGGTGTATTGCAGTCTTGATGCGTTCGGTTGTCGGGCCGTATGCCGCCTGTTGAATCGAAAATCTGTGAAATGACCGGATAGCGGTAACATTGGTCGGTTTGAACGAATTTCATGACTATACTCCGTGTGGGACTCCGTATGGGTTTGACAGCAATGAATTTCAAACGTTTTACACACAGCCGGCATTATACACCCAACAGAAATTACCGGACTTTTTCCGGTTCTGTCTAAAAATATTAGCGCTTTTTTGTTGCTTAATGAATAAAAAAAGGGCTTTTATGAAACTAAACGCAGTTTTTTTTTGAATGATAGTGATTTTTTATTCATATTTGGTGTTGTGTTGGAACCATTTGGACGTAGTACGTTTTATGATCCGGAGCATTGCAGTGAAGCCGGTTGGTGGTCCATCTTCTGGATATTTTTAACTCGAATCACAAGCGGTGACAGAGTCTGTCCCTGGAAAAATGACAGGATCTTTTGTTCAAAGGAAGTTGGTGGACATTTCTGTCGACTGTTGCGATAAATCAACAAGCAATCATGCTCATGACGTGAGCACGGGATGAGATCTGTACGAATACCCGGCCGTTGAAATTTCTGCTGCGAACCGCAACCGTATCACATGATACACAGTGACAGAACCCGTTATTCCGAGCGGGAAGCAAGTATTATGAGAAGATAAAAGTGGTACCCTTGACGCGCCTGCGTTTTTTACATATTCATACGTTAACTTAGGAATGCATGAAAAAAGAAGGAATCTTGTCACCCGGAACATCCCCTCAAAAGTCACCTGGAAAACAGGGATTGTACGATCCCGCATTGGAGCATGATGCCTGCGGCATCGGATTTGTTGTCAATATCAAGGGCAAGCAGTCACACGATATTGTAAGACAGGCTCTTCGGGTGCTTCGCCATCTTGACCACCGTGGTGCCACTGGTGCTGAACACAACAGCGGTGACGGAGCCGGTATTTTGATGCAGATTCCACATGAGTTCTTCCGGCAATCATGCGAGGGACTCGGTTTTGAACTGCCCGAATACGGTAATTACGGTGTCGGTATGCTGTTCCTGCCACCGGAACGCGATCAGCGTAAATTCTGTGAAAAGATTATCGAGGGGATCATTCACGAGGAAGGGCTCAACATTCTTGGTTGGCGGAAGGTGGCTACCGACAACTCGAATCTTGGAGATTCGGCCAAAGCAGGCGAACCGCTGGTGCGACAGGTCTTTATCAAGCGGGATCCGTCCATGGAATCGGTACTCGATTTCGAACGCAAGCTGTTTGTCATCCGGCGCCGATGCACCCTTGCTATTGAGCAATCCGATCTTTCTGATGCTGATAAGGAGTTCTACTATTTCAACAGTCTATCCTCCCGGACCGTTGTCTATAAGGGAATGCTCACACCCGGCCAGGTGGAGCTCTACTTTCCGGACCTGAAGGATCCCAGCATGAAATCCGCCATAGCACTGGTCCATTCCCGTTTCAGCACCAACACGTTCCCGAGCTGGAAACTGGCACATCCCTACCGGTATGTTATCCATAACGGTGAGATCAACACACTTCAGGGCAATCAGAACTGGATGCACGCCCGTGAAAAGCAGTTCATCTCGCATCTGTTTGGCGATGACATGAAAAAAGTTCTTCCCATCATCCAGGAGGAAGGCAGCGACTCCGCCAAATTTGACAATGCGCTTGAGTTTCTTTCGCTCACCGGTCGTTCACTTCCACACTCCATGATGATGATGATCCCCGAACCGTGGGAGAAGCATGAAAGCATGAGTGAACTGCAACGGGCATTTTATGAATTTCACAGCTGCATGATGGAGCCGTGGGACGGTCCCGCTTCCATTGCGTTCACCGACGGTGTGGTGGTCGGGGCCACACTCGATCGCAACGGTCTGCGCCCGTCACGCTATTATGTCACACGGGATGACATGGTTGTCCTGGCATCGGAAGTGGGTGTGCTGGATATCAATCCAGAGGATGTGATCTGCAAGGAGCGTCTCCAGCCCGGTCGCATGCTGCTTATTGACACCGCGCAGGGGCGCATCATCAGCGATGAGGAAATCAAGAACGAGATTGCCGCCGAGCATCCGTATCGTGAGTGGCTGGATGAAAACATGATCCACTTCAACGATGTCACGGAAGCGCTCGAATACCCGGAGCCTGACCTCTCCCACGATGAGGTGATCCAGCGGCAGAAGGTGTTCGGTTTTACTTATGAGGATCTGCGAGTGAATGTTGGCCCTATGGCCGAGAATATGCTTCAGCCGGTTGGTGCCATGGGCAACGACGCACCCATTGCCGTGCTGTCCAATCAGCCGCAGCTGCTCTACAACTACTTCAAGCAGCTGTTTGCACAGGTTACCAATCCGCCTATAGATCCCATCCGCGAGGAACTCATTACCTCGACAGAAACACTGCTCGGCTCACAGGGCAACATTCTGAGTCCCGGTCCGGACAGCTGTCGCCAGATTTGCCTCGAGGGTCCAGTGATGACCTCAGAGGAACTCAGGCAACTGCGCAACCTTGTCCTTCCGGGCTTCAAGCATGCAACACTGCCGATTCTGTTCAAGGCCGGCAGCGGAGGAGCTGGTCTCAAAAAGAGTCTGGATAAACTGTTTGCGGCTGCCGACGATGCAGTGGCGAGCGGCGTCAATATACTTATTCTGTCTGATCGTGAATTCGACAAGGACCATACGCCCATACCTGCACTGCTGGCGGTATCGGCACTTCATCATCATCTGATCCGCACGGGTAAGCGTACCGAGGTCGGACTGGTGCTTGAATCCGGCGAACCCCGTGAGGTTCATCATTTTTGCACCCTTCTGGGATACGGTGTTGATGCCGTCAATCCATACATGGCCTATGCCAGTTTGTATGACATGATCCGCGAGGGGTTGCTCGAAGGCATGGATTATGAGCGGGCTGTGAAAGGGTACAACAAGGCCGTGGTTAAGGGCATTGTGAAAGTTATGTCAAAAATGGGTATATCCACGATCAAATCGTATCGTGGTGCGCAGATTTTTGAAGCGCTGGGTATCAGCAATGAGGTTATTGACACCTATTTTACCTGGACGCAGTCCCGTGTCGGAGGAATCGGCCTGGATATCATTTCACAGGAGGCGGATATGCGCCATCAGAAAGCCTATCCCAAGATGCGTGTCAATGGACGGGTGCTGGACGAGGGCGGACAGTACAAGTGGCGAAGGAACAGCGAGTACCACATGTACAATCCCGAAACGGTGCATACCCTGCAGTTCGCCAGCAAGATCAACGACTACAAGCTGTATAAGGATTATGCGCGGCTGCTGGATGACCAGCAGAACCCGTCACCGACACTGCGGCATCTGCTCGATTTTGAGTACGCTGCGAAACCGGTCCCGATCGAAGAGGTGGAACCGGTGGAGGCTATCTGCAAACGGTTCAAAACCGGGGCGATGTCCTACGGTTCCATCAGCCGCGAAACCCACGAAGCGCTGGCCATTGCCATGAACCGCATAGGTGGCAAGAGCAATACAGGTGAAGGTGGTGAGGACGTGGACCGGTTTACACCTGACCCCAATGGAGATTCACGATGCAGCTCCATCAAACAGGTGGCCTCCGGCCGATTTGGTGTAACCAGCGAATATCTCAATAATGCACAGGAAATCCAGATCAAAATGGCCCAGGGTGCCAAGCCCGGTGAGGGCGGCGAGCTGCCCGGCCGCAAGGTCTATCCCTGGATCGCCAAAGTACGTTATTCCACGCCCGGAGTGGGATTGATCTCACCGCCGCCGCATCACGATATTTACTCGATCGAAGATCTTGCCCAGTTGATCCATGATCTGAAAAACGCCAATACCAGGGCGCGGATCAATGTGAAGCTGGTTTCACTGGCCGGGGTAGGAACCATTGCTGCCGGTGTGGCAAAAGGCAAGGCAGACGTGATTCTCATAAGCGGTCACGACGGTGGCACAGGCGCCTCGCCGCAGACCAGCATCAAGCATGCAGGACTGCCCTGGGAGCTCGGTCTGGCCGAAACGCATCAGACCCTGGTGTTGAACAATCTTCGAAGCCGTGTGGTGCTGGAGACCGACGGACAGATCAAAACCGGTCGCGATATTGTTGTGGCTGCACTTTTGGGCGCTGAAGAATACGGTTTCGGCACCAGCGCGCTGATCACGCTGGGATGTGTGATGATGCGTGTCTGCCACCTGGATACTTGCCCGGTCGGCGTGGCAACCCAGAATCCTGAATTGCGCCACAAATACACAGGCGATCCGCAACATGTGGTTAACTTCATGAAATTTGTGGCTCAGGATGTGCGCGAATACATGGCCCGGCTGGGTTTCCGCACCATTGATGAAATGATTGGAAGGGCGGATAAGCTTCGCCAGCGCCAGACCGACCACTGGAAGGCCAGGACACTCGACCTCTCTGCAATACTGCACAAGCCGCAGGTCAGTGACGACATCGGCGTCCGCAATTTCATGAAACAGAATCACGGTCTCGACAATGCCATGGATATCCAGACGCTGATGGACATCTGTGAACCGGCCATAAGGGAAAAGAAGCCGGTCAAGGCAAAGCTGCCCATTCACAATATCAACCGGGTTGTCGGAACGATCGTGGGAAGCGAAATTACCCGGGTCCATGGCCGCGAAGGACTGCCGGAAGATACCATCCGGCTCAAATTCCGGGGATCGGCAGGGCAGAGCTTTGGGGCGTTTGTTCCGAATGGCATGACGCTCGAACTTGAGGGCGATGCGAATGACTACTTCGGCAAGGGGCTTTCCGGCGGTAAGCTGATTCTTTACCCCCATGCCAATGCCCGTTTCAAGCCGGAAGAGAACATCATTGTCGGCAACGTCTCCTTCTATGGAGCTACCAGCGGCGAAGCGTATATCCGCGGAATGGCCGGCGAACGATTTTGCGTGCGAAACAGCGGTGTGCGTGCCGTTGTAGAAGCCGTCGGTGATCATGCCTGTGAATATATGACAGGCGGACGTGTTGTTGTGCTCGGTCCGACCGGACGCAATTTCGCAGCGGGAATGTCGGGCGGCATTGCCTACGTGCTGGATCAGGAGAACACCTTCGAGCACCACTGCAACAAGGACATGGTGTACCTGGAACGGCTGGAAGACGAAGATGAGATCATGGAAGTGATGAAAATGATCCGCCGTCACGCCGATTATACCGACAGCAATCGCGCCTGGAAGATACTGGCCAAGTGGGAGGAAATGGTACCCCACTTTGTGAAAGTGCATCCAATTGACTTCAAGCGGATGAATGAAGCTATCAGGGAAGCCGGTCTGCGCGGGCTTGAAGGAGAAGAAGCGATTATGGAAGCCTTCCTGATCAATAAAGGTGACAAGGCAAGGGCGGCCGGAAACTGATCGCCAGTCAATTTGAAAAATGGCGCGGGTCTTCGCATGCGACCCGGCCCTCATCGCATTAAAGAAAATCAAAAAATAGTATCAGTAATAGAATAAAAAGGATAGAAGATGGGTAAACCAACCGGATTTCTGGAATATGAGCGGAAAAGCACGCCGTATCGTTCACCGGCCAAGCGAATGAAGAGCTGGGATGAATTCAGTGAAGTTTTGTCGGAGAATGAGCTTCGGGATCAGGGTGCACGCTGCATGGATTGCGGAATTCCGTTCTGCCAGACCGGACAGGCTACGCCGAAAGGTTCCATGGGATGTCCGGTATACAATCTTATTCCGGAGTGGAACGATCTGGTGTATCGCGGTAAATGGAAAGAGGCATTGCACCGCCTGCACAAAACGAACAACTTTCCCGAGTTCACCGGTCGCGTGTGCCCGGCACCGTGTGAGGGATCCTGCGTCCTGGGCATCAACGAGCCGCCTGTTGCCATAAAAAGCATCGAACAGGCCATCATCGACCGTGGATTTGAGGAAGGATGGGTGGTTCCCGAGCCGCCGGAGAAACGTACCGGCAAGACGGTCGGCATAGTGGGTTCCGGTCCTGCCGGACTTGCCGCTGCCGCCCAGCTCAACAGGGCGGGGCATTCAGTCACGGTATATGAGCGGGCTGACCGGATCGGTGGTTTGCTGACCTATGGCATCCCCAATATGAAACTCGACAAATCAATTGTTCAGCGACGGGTGGATATTCTTGCTGCCGAAGGCATCGAATTTGTCACCAATACTGAAGTAGGCAAAGATATTCCGGCTGATGAATTGCGTAAGAAGCACGATGCCCTGGTCCTGGCCGGCGGCGCCACAACCCCACGGGATTTGCCTGTCGATGGACGCGAATACAAGGGTATCCATTTCGCCATGGATTTTCTTCATGCCGACACGAAAAGTCTGCTGGATTCGGAACGCAATAATGGCGATCAAAAGGACAGTGATCAATCCAGTGATCAATCCAATGGGCAGCATAAGCTTACCAGTCGGAAACGAGGAAGCTATATCTCGGCTAAAGGCAAAAATGTGATTGTGATCGGGGGTGGAGATACCGGCACCGACTGTGTGAGCACATCGCTGCGTCACGGATGCAAAAGCCTGACCCAGTTCGAAATCTTGCCCAAACCACCCGCAGCCCGGTCTGGAAACAATCCCTGGCCGGAATGGCCCAATATCTACAAGCTGGATTACGGGCAGGAAGAGGCCCGGCAGAAATTTGGCGATGATCCGCGTCGATATGAAATTATGACCAAAAAATTCACCGATGACGGCAAGGGTAATGTCAAAGAGCTGCATACAGTTCAGATAAAATGGGAGGCTGGTGAAAACGGACGTATGGCGCCCAAAGAAGTTCCCGGGTCCGAAAAAGTCTGGAAAGCAGATCTCGTTTTACTTGCCATGGGCTTTCTCGGTCCTGAAAATCCGGTCCTGGATCAACTTGGTGTGGAGCGTGATGAGCGGTCCAACGCAAAAGCGGAGCACGAGGTGTATACGACCAGTGTGGACGGAGTGTTCGCAGCCGGCGACATGCGACGCGGCCAGAGTCTGATCGTCTGGGCCATCAATGAAGGTCGGGGTGTTGCACGGGAGTGCGACCGCTGGCTGATGGGCAGCACGGAACTCCCATAAAATATTGTATCGTTTTCGTCAGAGGAGCACGGTTCATATTTCTAAATTTTTCGGAATGATTGCCTGCTTCAGGTGATTATAGAAGATAGAATGCCGGGGTATCTTTTCCGGTTTGTCTCATTTGCTAGTGGACAAATTACCGTAAACAGGAACTCGAAAATATTTTTGGGATATGAAAGTCGCCGTATTGGGAGCGCATGGCCAGATTGCCATGTTGCTGCATCCGATTTTAAAAAGTAATGGCCACGAGGTCATCGGTCTCATCCGTAATCCGGATCATTCCGAAGAGATCGAAAGGGCTGGCGCACAGCCGGTTGTCTGTGATGTGGAAAAAGAGGAGGATATCTCTGAAGCGGTCGAAAACGTAGATGCGGTCGTTTTTGTTGCGGGAGCCGGTCCCGGCAGCGGGGCGGAACGGAAATGGACAGTCGATCGCGACGGAGCACTCAAGTTGATGGAAGCCGCACAGAAAAACGGTATCAAACGCTATATCATGATCAGCGCCATGAAGGTAGAGGAACCGCGGGGAAATGAGGTCTTTCAGGTATATCAGAAAGCCAAATCAGAGGCGGACAAGGCATTGCGTGAAAGCGGGCTGGATTATACCATTATCCGCCCCGGGCGGCTGACCGATAATCTGCCGACCGGACGCATCGCTCTGGCCGCCAGGCTGGATTCAGGAGAAGTGCCCCGGGCCGATGTTGCCGCTGTGGTCGCTGAAGTCCTGGAAACACCGGAATCAGCCGGACATCAATGGGACCTGACATCAGGTGATATTCCGATTGAAACTGCAATCAAGCGTGCCGCTTCCTGACTATTTTTTCCATCCAATCAGGATGCCGACGACCAGCACAACTGCCGAGATGATGATGGGGACGTAATCACCGCTGCTTACTGTCACATTCGTCCCCAGTACATCGAACGATTCTGTATCCTGCAGATACTGATATCCAAAATAGAGTATTCCCAGCAACCCGGCTGCGCTCAGTATTCCACCTATGGTTCTCTTCATTGTTTGATCTCCCATTTGTTTGATGTTTGGATAATCCTCAATTTTGAGGATGTGCCGAAAACGCTTTGCATTAATGTAACACATTGATAAATAATATGGTAGGAAAAGGGCATCTTTCGGCTTGATGTGATCAGTTAACTCCTTTTTATTCCTATCAGACTATACCGGTATGGCAAGATTATTCACATCAGCAAAGCTGATTTTTTTTATTCTTTTTCTTCACATGCTAACAGGGTGCGCGGATCGTGATGAACAACGGGAGTCGGACAGCCTGGCATTTGATGCGCATGGGGCTCCGAACCAGCAGGTACAGGTGGGTGCCGCGCGTCTGCTCACTGACTATTTTCATCTGGTAGATGGAAAGCGGGTTGGAATCATCACCAATCACAGCGCAGTGGTCTCCGGAAAGCATATCGCTGATCTTCTGCACGAGCATCCGGATGTTGCAGTAACGGCACTGTTTGGGCCGGAGCACGGAATACGCGGCACAGCAGATGCCGGCGAGCCGGTGGATGATGCTGTTGATGAGCAAACCGGTATTCCCGCTTACAGTTTGTACGGGCAAAACCGTCGCCCAACCCTTGAAATGCTTGAAAATGTTGATATTCTTCTATTTGATATCCAGGATGTAGGCACACGTTTTTACACCTATCCGGCGACCATGGGGCGTGCGATGCAGTCGGCTGTTGAGGCCGGCATCCCATATGTCATTCTCGACCGGCCCAATCCAATTGGCGGCATAAGGATAGAAGGACACATCCGTGAAGATGAGTACGTTTCGGGAATCGGACTCTATCCCACGCCGGTCACACACGGCATGACCGTTGGGGAGCTTGCACTGATGATCCACGATCAGGGTTGGCACGATGATATTGAGGGCCTCGATCTGCATGTCGTGCCGATGAAAGGGTGGAGACGGGACATGCATTGGTTCGATACGGGCCTGGAATGGATTCCGCCCAGTCCGAATATACCTGATGCTGAAACGGCCATTGTCTATCCCGGAACCTGTTTTTTTGAGGGAACGCCTGCCAGTGAAGGCCGCGGCACGTACGAACCGTTTCTCCAGGCAGGCAGCCCGTATGTGGACGAAAATGCTGCAGCTGATGCACTAAATGAACGGGGGCTTGCCGGACTTCGATTCCATCCGGTGATATTTAAACCGGAGAGCATTCCCGGAATGTCCAGGCAACCGAAACTCGAGGGTGAAACAGTCAGGGGAGTGAAGCTGGAAGTTACTGATGCTGCCTCTGTTGAGCCGGTTGCGGCCGGTATTCACCTGCTGCAGGTATTTTATGACTTGCTTCCGCCGGTGCACAAAGAAGGTTTCTTCCATCCGCGCGGCATGCCTGTGCGTGCCGGAAATACGAAGGTACAGGAGATGATCCGTAACGGAGTTCCGGCCTCTGAAATCATTCAGAGCTGGGCTGATGATGTCGCACAGTTTTCAGAAATGCGCTGGCCCTATCTCTTGTACTCTTGTATGAATAACTGAATTCAGGTGCGTGTTATCGGTTCAGTCTGAAATCCAGCTCCTCTTCGCGACCCTCCGCGATTTTCTGGTGACTATCCTGGTCAATGAGGCGCAGGGATGAAGAATTCATGCAGTAGCGCAGTCCGGTTGGCCGCGGTCCGTCGTCAAATACGTGTCCAAGATGGCCGCCGCAGCGTGCGCAATGAACTTCGATGCGCTCCATCAAAAGACGATGATCCTTTTTCAAACCGATATGATTTGGAGAAACAGGGGCAAAGAAACTGGGCCATCCCGAAGTGGAACTGAATTTTGCAACGGAAGAAAATAGCGGATTGGAACAGCCGCGGCATACGTAAATGCCCTCCGTCTCTGTTGCGTGATATTCATTGTCAAACGGTCTTTCGGTTCCCTCAGCGCGCTGGACTTGATACTCCGAGTGTGAAAGCCGGTTTTCCCACTCCTGATGGCTTAATTCAATGGTATCAGCCGGATCTGGAAACAGGGAGAGATCGAACCAGTCAGGTATCATGCGGTCTTTAATGTCTTCAGGAAGATTTTTTTGCATAATCAGAATCTCGTTCGTGCTTTGTGTACGGGTTTGTGAATGGCAGGAAGCAAGCGCCGGTAATCCGGCGCAAGATAAAACCAGGGCAGCGGTTACAATTTTCATTTCAAATTATTATCATACATGGCAGCGGAAGCATTACGCACAATTTGTCGCAGGTATGTCTCAAACAAGAAAACTTTCCGAAATCATTCCGCCTTTTGTGTGATCTTTTTGCTAATTAACCGAAATCGGAATCTTACACGGTGTTCACATGTTAATAAGTAATGTAAACCGCAACTAAATCAAAGACGAGGGAATATGAGCAAGATTAATATTTTGATCAGCGTAGTTATCGGATCCTTCATCGGCGCCCTCTTTGGCGTGCTCTACGCACCTGAAAAAGGCGAAAAAACCCGAAAACAGATTTCCAAGAAAAGCGATGAGTACAGTGATCTGGTAAAAGCAGAGTTTGACGACTTCGTCAAAACAATGAGGAAAAAATATGAATCGGCGCTTGATGATACAGAAAAGATCATCACCAAGGGAAAATCAAAAGCCGAGGACCTTCGAAACGAAGTTAAAAAAGCTCTGAAATAGTAACAATGCTGTAGCACGCATCATGCTTTAGCAGGCATCATTTGTACATGCCGGTATCAATTCTGAACATTGCTCAGGATACGTGATACCGGCTTTTTTTTATGGAAACAACCCTTATTTACGAAATTATCGGATATGTGGCCTCGGTACTGATTGCGGTATCGCTGATGATGAGCGCAATCATCAAGCTCCGTATCATCAACCTGATAGGTGCGGCCACTTTCTGCCTGTATGGAATCCTGATAGGCGCCATTCCGGTAGCGGCCATGAATGGGTTTATTGTTTTGATCAATATTTACTATCTCGCCAAAATGCTGGGTGACAGCGAGTATTTCCGGCTGCTCCGGGTTTCTGCCGACGGCGAGTATCTCGGGGCTTTTCTTGATTACTACAGGGATGAGATCCGGAAATTCCAGCCGGATTTCGATATGCAGCCCGGAATTGACGATATCTGTATTTTTGTGCTCCGTGATATGGTGCCGGGTGGTCTGGTTATCGGCAGTCCGCATCCGGGTGGCGTGCTTCGAATCAGGCTCGATTTTGTGATTCCCAACTTCCGTGATTTCAAGATCAGCAAATATCTGTTCAATGAGGAAAAGGATTTTCTGCGGGAGCAGGGGATCCGGAAGCTGGAGACACATGCCACGGAAAAAGCTCATCGCATGTATCTCGAAAGAGCGGGATTCCGATCTGCCGGGTCACAAGGCAACAGATACGAAATGGTGCTTTAATCAATCCGCATAAATCTATACGCATAGCAACCGATTTAACATGCCATAACTCTGAATGGATGTATCAGGACAGGGCGTGATCAGCTTTTTTTCTTCCCCTTCTCTTTTTTACTACGAGTGTGAGTATGACAAGCAGGCAGCACACAGCAACAGCCGTACCGATTACCAGGAATCCGGCTGTAATGGAGAGCGTATCCACGAGCGGTTGTGTCATGATGGGTGACAGGAATTGTCCGAGAAAAACGGCCGTTGTCAGCATGCCGGAAAGACGTCCACGCAGGTGTCCAGGCGCTTCCGATAGCAGCCAGATGCTGGAGTTGGGCATAAGAAGGCCGGAGCCGATCCCGCCGATGATCATACCGGTAAAAATCTGGTAGTAGGAACCTGCAAAGGAGATAAGCACATAACCGGTTCCAAGCAGAAAGAAACAGAGCAGATAGATGGCGGGATAGGTCATGCGTCTGAGAAAACGGTGGTAATTGAGCGAAACAATAGCGCCCATCAGCACAAATGAGGAAAGCGCAAGTCCGATGCGCGTGCTGGTCATGCTGCCAAACTGGTCAAGCATAAAGGGGAGGTGAACCGGAATCATGTAAAACATGGCCATCCCGAAAAAGGCCATACTGATGATCAGTGCGGTCGTACGCAAAGGGACAGACCGGTCGTTTTCCCGCTTTTTCTGACTGTCAACAGGCTTGATTCGTGCGGGTTCGGTGATGAGAAGTGCAATAGCAGGGATCAGAAACAGAGCTGTCGCATAAATCAGGAAAGGCGCGCGCCAGCTTATATCGGCAAGAAAGCCACTCCCGGTGATAAACAGCACGCCTCCGAATGCCATGAATGCATTTTGCATACCCATCACCCGCTGCCTCTCAGCACCACTGTAGTAGTCGCCGATGAGAGTAATGCAGACGGTCATGACACCCGCGACAGAAAGTCCCAGCAGGGCGCGGCTGACCAATATGGCGGTCAGGGTATCAAGCCATGATCCGGCCGATCCTGAGATGCCATAAAGCAGCGTGGCCGCCAGGAGCAGCTTTTTTCGTCCGTATTTGTCGACCAGATAGCCGGCCAGTGGTGAAGCGATCACAATGAACAGGGCGGGCATGGTCAGCACCAGGCGTGTAAGCAGGGCGGCATTCGGCGTATCTGCGAATACCTCACCAATGAGCGGAAGTACCGGACCGATGGTGGCACCTGACATGACGGTCAGTGTGCTGGTAAGCAGTATGACAATTTTTCTGGCGATAGGTCTCTGGTGGCGGATGTCAAAAAATATGCAGGTAGCGGCTTCAGGAAAATGGTCTTTCCGAACCGTATAGCATAGTCTAAGAAAAAAACACCGAAAGTCCGGACATTTTGTGATAAAATCCGGTGATCTTATTTATATTGTCATTGATGAAATTTATTACCAAGGCAACATGATCAATCATTATGAATATTCAGCAGCTGACATATATTATTGCAATTGACCGTTTCCGCCATTTTGCCCGTGCCGCCGAGCATTGCCGCGTCACACAGCCAACGCTGAGCACCATGCTTAACCGTCTGGAGGCTGAGCTTGGGGTCAAGGTGTTTGACCGCAGCCGTTCGCCGGTCATGCCAACCGAAACAGGGAAGAAGATCATAGCGCAGGCACGCAGGATCCTGGAAGAGGTGGATCATCTGAATCGTCTGGCGGGTGAGATGAGTGATCAGGTGGAGGGAGAGCTTCGGCTGGGAGTCATACCCACCGTTGCACCCTACTTGCTGCCACTGTTTCTGCAGAATCTGCTCGATGATTATCCGAAGCTCAAGATCACCATCAATGAACTCACTACCAATGAAATCGTGGTTCAGTTGAAGAGTAATATGATTGATGCGGGTATTCTTGCGACACCACTTGGTCAGGAGGCCATTCGCGAGATTCCTCTCTACAATGAACCATTCGTCGTATATCGCAGCAAGGCTATGCTGAATTCGGTGAATAACAGCAAGCTGGTCCGGCCCGAGGAGCTGGATCTGGACCGGCTGTGGCTGCTTGAGGAGGGCCACTGTCTGAGGAGTCAGATCGCGGCACTATGTGAATTGAAGAAGCAAAACCGGACCTACAGCAATCTGATTTATGAAGCAGGCAGCATAGATTCACTCAAGCGCCTGGTGGATTCCAGTCATGGAATCACCATTTTACCGGCCCTGTCAATACGTGATTATTCCGCAGAGGATCTTAAGCTGATACAATATTTTCGTGAGCCGGTGCCTGCACGACAGATCAGCATTGTTACCTACCGGCATCATCTCAAGGAGCGGATTGTCGATGTCCTCAAGGCGGAAATACAAAAAAAGGTTGCTCCCATGCTGGATGAGAGCAAACCTTATAAGATTTTGGGTGTGAAAGACTGAGCAAGACTACCAGCCGGCCCAGGATTTCGTTGACCATCACCCGCACATGTGAGGCGACCTGCAGCTCGAACGTGATGCGCGTGTCAGGGTTGAACGGGTTGGGATAGTTCTGGTTGAGTGTGAATGCCTCGGGAATGCCTGGTTCGACCGATTCCACGCCGACAGGAACCCGGACATATACCGACGATGATCTGACCGTCAGCCAGCTTGCCATTGGGACCGGGACCGAAATAGTCCCCGTTAAGCGCAGCGATGACCATGTGGCCATTCCCGGTGTTCCGGGTATTCATACTCATTGCGCGCTCGTTTCCCAGACTCAGCCGGTCATTGGCCAGTACGATTGAGCACGGTTGTGATCTTGTTTTCACGCAATCAATGTAAAAAGCCACAGCTGTCCAAAACGTTTCAAGATATTCAAATTCTCTATGATTAGGTACATTTAGGACAGATTATTCGTCTTTTCCAAAATCAATCCCCCCAATGAAACAATGTTATTTGTCCGGAT
>SLKA01000132.1 GCA_007134845.1 Balneolales bacterium | reverse complement strand
GAGTGTCTTTGCCGGAGATGAGAATAGTGAGCCGCTTGACCTGGACGGGAATCCTCGGGTGCACGGCGACGCGATTGACTTGGGCGCCTATGAATTCATGGCGGAGGAAACCTCGGCCGGCGATCTGGCTTCAGAACAGCCCGGGGTGTTCCATCTGCACCAGAACTATCCGAATCCGTTCAACCCTTCCACAGTGATCCGGTACGAGCTGCCGGAGGCGGTGCAGGTCCGGCTGGAGGTGTTTGATCTGCTTGGACGCCGTGTCGCCACTCTGGTCAGCGAAAAGCAGCGGGCCGGTTCCCATGAGGCCATATTCGATGCCGCGCCGTTTTCGGGCGGCGTCTACATGTACCGGCTCAAAGCCGGTGAATTCATCCAGACCCGTGCGATGATGCTGGTCAAGTAAGGCCGGACTGGCGGCGGGTGCTGCAAGCAAGGAAGAGCAAGATAGGCTTCATGCCGGGTGGGGTGCTGCAAGCAAGGAAGAGCAAGGTAGGCTTCATGCCGGGTGGGGTACTGCAAGCAAGGAAGAGCAAGGTAGGCTTCATGCCGGGTGGGGTACTGCAAGCCCGAAAGGTTTGTGCCGGCTGGTGGATGCTGCATGACGGATGCTGCATGACGGATGCTGCATGACGGGTGCTACATGATGGATGCAAGCTGATCGGATTGCTGCAGGTCATCGAGCTTCTTCAAGGTGAGAGGCTTGTCAATGTAGTCGAATACGACGGAATACATTTGTGCGCGGGCCATGTCGGCAGCGTCAACCGAGGAGGTGACCATGGCAACACGAACGTGTTCCGTCAGATTCTCAGCGCAGAGCGTATCCAGAAAATCCCACCCGCTCACCACAGGCATATTGATATCCAGAAGGACAAGATAGCGGTCATTGCGGTTGTTTCTGATGAAATTGAGGGCATCCTGACCGCTGTAGAACAGGCGAGGTTCCTGGTGCAGGCCGCTCTTGATCACCATTCTCTGGTGCAGCATGGTGATGATGCGGTCGTCGTCAACGATAAGGGTTTCGAAGCGGCTCATGGTATGGGTTCCGGTTTGAAGAAATTATCCGTTTTGCGGGCGATATCCCGGACGATGTCATCGAGCTCGCGGGCGGATCGGGTGATTTCAGTCAGGATATCATTCCTGTTCATAACAACGAATCCGTCATCATCCAGTACGGCGATCAGGCTTAAAATGCGGACCAGCGGAGCACGAACGACATGGGACTGGGTCCAGGCGATATCGCGCAGTGTCCTGTTCTGCCGCTCCAGGGCATCGAGGTATTCCCTGCGTTCGGTCACATCCTGGATGGTGCCGATGGCACGGACGGGCCGGCCGTTCTCATCCACTTCAAACTTGGCATCTTCATGGACCCAGATGAGGGTTCCGGCTGACCAAACGCGGTATTCCATGGAAAAACCGTCCTGATGGTTAGCCAGCGCTTCAGACCACGAACGCTTCACTTGTTCCAGATCATCCGGATGGATCAGGGCCAGCCATTGGTCAAGCCGGAAGGTATCGCCGCGATCGTTTTCTGTACTGTTCAATCCAAGAATGCGGCACGCCTGGTCCGACAACGTGATGATATTGTCAGGGATCTCCATTTTCCAGCTTCCGAGCCGCGCCACTTTCTGGGCCTGCTGGAGGTCGGCTGTCCGCTCCCGGACCATTTCCTCCAGGTGCTGCTTATGGTCCAGAAGCTTCCGATTGGCCCGGCGCAGATCCAGGTGCGTTCGGATGCGGGCCAGGACTTCCTTCTCCTGAAAAGGCTTGGTCACATAATCGACGCCGCCTTCGGTGAAGGCTCTGACCTTGCTTTCGGCATCGCCGAGCGCGCTGATGAAGATCACGGGAATATCAGCCAGTGTATTGTGCGCCCTGAGTCTGCGGCAGGCTTCAAAGCCGTCCATCTGCGGCATCATCACATCCAGAAGAATCAGGTCCGGCGGATGGCGAAGTGCGGCCTGCAAGGCCAGCTTACCCTTCGGAAACGGCATGACGCGGTAACCTGCTCCGGTGAGCATCTCCTCCAGAATATTCAGGTTCTCCACCGTATCGTCCACGGTCATGATCGTATGTTTCTCCGCCGCGGCGCTCATGATACTTCCTCATCGCTGAACAGCTGAATAAGCGTGTCATAGTCGTACCCGTCGGCGAGTTTCCTGATGCCCTTGCCGGTCGTTTCGTGTCCGGGTTCCATCTGGTCGGCCAATTTACGCAGCGCCGCCATGTCGCCGGTCTCGATGGCCGTGCGGATTTCCAGGAAGACAGGTTCCGGAATGGCGGAAACCGATGCTCTCGTCAGTTTTTCCGATGCGTCCCTGCCGGCTGCATCCGCTTTGGTATCCGCGTTAATACTCGCGTTGGCAACTGTGTTGATAGCTGCGTTACCACTCGCATTAGCATTCGGGTTGATAACTGCGTAGGCATCCGCATTGATAGCTGCGTCAGGCTGCTCCGTTTCGAAAACGATTCTAATGGGTACGGTTGCGCCAAAACAGCTGCCATTGCCCGGAATGCTGTCCACGTCGATGGTGCCGCCCATTAATTCGGCGAGCTCTTTAGATATGGACAGGCCCAGACCCGTCCCACCCGCTTTGATGCCCTCTTTCAGTTGAACAAACCTGTCAAACAGCAGTGACTGATTCTCCGGAGCAATGCCCGGACCGGTATCCTCAACTTCAAACCGGAGATGCGCTCTCTCGCTTGAGGAATTCGTTTTCAGATAGCGGGCGCGCAGCGTAATCCCCCCTTTATCGGTGACGTTGACCGCATTGCTTGTCAGATTGACCAGTATCTGCCGGAGTTTTGCCTCATCGGCGCTGACGAAGCGGGGCAGGTCGCCGGATATTTCCACGGAAATCTGCAGGCCCTTGTCTGCCGCCTTGAGCGCATACATATTGCTGACATTTTCCACCAGATGGTGCGGTGAAAAGCGGACGGGGTTCACCGTGGCGGCCCCGGCTTCGATCCTGGAAAAGTCGAGCACGTCGCTGACCAGCTCGTGCAGATGCCGGCTGCTCCGGGCAATGGTTTGTACCTGCTCGGCCTGCTTGCCGGAAAGGGTCCCGTCGTTTTCCAGGATATGGGAGAACCCCATGATAGCATTGAGCGGCGTACGTATCTCATGGCTCATGTGGGACAAAAACGTGGATTTGGCCTTGTTAGCGGCTTCGGCCTCCGATCTGGCAATCCGGTGTTCCTCTGCTTTTTTACGATCGGTTATTTCGAAAATCACTGCGCATAAGGAGGTGATGCTGCCGTGCACATCCCTGACCGGGAACTTCTTGCTCAGAAAACGGCGCTCGCCCTTTTCATCACACAGTACCTCTTCGCTTTCAATGGTTTCACCGGTGGCAAGGACGTGGCGGTCGTTATTCATAAAACTGCTTGCGGACTGTGCGTTGAACAATTCCCTGTCCGTCTTTCCGAGGGCCTCTTTTTTGCTGATGCCGGTGACATCCTGCCATTTCTGATTGACCAGCTGGTAGGTGCCGTCCCGGTTCTTGACGGCGATGATGGATGCGTTCATGTCGATCAGGTCTGCCAGGAACCGCTCATTTTCCTTCAGTGATTTCTGCATTCTGATGCGGTTTTGCACATTGACCATCATCTGCGCGAAGATGGTCAGCAGCTTTTTCTCGTATTCGGTAACGGAATGATGCCCGGACACGAAATCCAGTCCGACAAAGCCCACACAGTCGTCTCCGTCCATCATGGGCACGGCAATGAGGCTTTTGATGCCCTGCGGTTCCAGCATCTGCCGGATGCTGTCGTTATGTGACAGGGCCTGCACATTGGGCACATGCATGATCCCGCCCTTTCGATGGGTCGTCACCCATTGCGGGATGTGTTCGTTGGCATAGTTCTGGAGATACCGGATTTGCGGCTCAATGCCGTCGGCGCACCATTCGTGGGTGTTGTTTGATACGTTGCGGCCAAAGTCGTACTCGAAAATATAGAACCGGTCAGCCCCCACGAAATCACCCAGTTCGGCCAGGGATTTGTGGATAGCCTGGTCGACCTGTGATTCCGGTATGCTGATGTAGGTGGCGGAGATTTTCATCAGCAGTTCCAGCAGCCGGGTCTGATGTGTCAGCTCCATATCATCCCGGCTATCATCCCGGGTGTTTTTTGACACCTGTTCGTCACGGCTGCTTTTCGCCGTCTGCTTTACCGGCTTGTTTTCGGAAGTATAATCGGACATAATATGTTTATGGATGCCATTGGGTTGATAGAGGCCGTGCACAATGATTGGCTGCATGACTGCTATGCACTGCTCATATCAGGCTGCCTGAGTTTGCCTCAATCCTATGACCCGCTATAGTCTAATAACTTACTTTTCGACCCCTCGAAACTTGTTCGGTAAAAATTTATCAGGATAATATAGCGTTTGAAAAAAGCTTATACAAGGGTTGATAATCACCAATATATCAATGAGATGGATATGGTGGTATCCTGGCGGTGGTCGAAAAGCCGGTCTTCGTAGGGTGGCGGGCCGAACCGGCTGCGCTGGTTGTTGGAAAAGCCGTATCCTTCGGTAGGGATACCGAGGAAATTGGTGTCCAGCTCGCCGTTGCTGTTTTTGTCGTGAAACAGCCGGACGGTTTTGGGTCCGGGCGTCAGGCTGTCGAACCGTACGGTAACGGTGCTGCCGGTGACCGGGTGGATTTCAGCTGAGAGGGTTTCTCCCCCGGCGTCGGATAGTTCAATAAACAGACTGCCTCTGACGGACCGGAACTCACCGGTTTCCACCTTCAGAGTGATCCGATCATCATTGGAACCTGAGGAATTCGCGAAACCTGTAAAACCCGTGCCGGTGCCGGACTGATTTGAGCCGGTTTGTGCGGTGGCCGGGGCAATGGTCAGCAAGGCAATAAAAACAAGATGCAGCAGCATGTGCATGTGGTATGTCATATGCGGATGTCCGGGGAGACTGTCATGGGCGTTCGGAAGTTGTTCAGGGCTGACGGCCCAGGAGCAGCCGGAATCCGCTGTGCGGCCGACCTGACTCATTGAATTGGGCACTGTCCCGGCGGGTAGCATCACGCAGGTGTCTCATGATCATGGCAATGCGGTCGGCCTGGGTTTCGTCGCGCACAGGATCGCCTCTCATCTCGAACATCCGCTGATCAAGCACCTCACCCATCCTCACAAATAGTTCCGGTTTGTCGCTGCGCATGAAATGCATATGGATGGCAAAGGGGACGATTTCGGTCCGGGCAGGGTCCAGGTTGCGGGCGAGCCACTTGATGCCGCCTTCGAGGGTGACGGGTGTTTCGGGGCGGACCAGCTTTC
The DNA here is from genome assembly GCA_007134845.1 of Balneolales bacterium. Classification (GTDB taxonomy): domain Bacteria; phylum Bacteroidota; class Rhodothermia; order Balneolales; family Natronogracilivirgulaceae; genus SKNL01. The sequence continues at coordinate 1,039 of SLKA01000132.1, read as the reverse complement.
CCTCCGGATAGAACCAGAGTCCGACCGGGCGGGTGTTTCGCGGCATGGCTTTTCTGTCGAGGACCGGCGCGCTCCGGGATGAAGAGGATACTGCTCCTGCTCCTGTTGATATTGATACTGAGGGGGCTGCTGATGATGATGCCGAGGAAGCTGATGCTGGTGCTGGTGCTGGTGATGGTGATGGTGCTCCAGCTCCCGCATGTGATCCGGGTACTTTGGGATCAGGATGCATTCCGGATTCGTTCAACAGTTCCGCCGCGTAAACCAGGCTTTCAAACGCTTTGCGCGGATGCCGCCGGTCGATGGAAAACACGCCAAGTCGCCTGAAAAAAGGATATTTTTGCAGCTGCTCCACATCCATCATGGCCTTTGCCCGCTGGTGGAGTACGCGTTCGTTGAGCAGCAGGGGGATCAGCGCATCCCACCAGGAGTTATGGTTGCCGAGGTAGAGGGTGGCGCGCGACGTGTGCCGAACCGCGCTGTCATCCAGCCAGACGGCACGAAAGCGGCGGCGGAAAAGCGTTACTACATACCAGTAAAACGCACGGTTGAAAACCGGCGAGTCAATTTCACGAATAAGATCCGGCTGATTTTTGTTCATCGGCTTCTTGCAATTATTACTGCTTTTTTAGTTTCTGGTTCTGCCTTCGGCGCGCTGAAAGGCAGGATTTCTTAACATTAAGAAATTTTAATGTTCTTACAAATTGTGATATATTAAAAAATCCGTTATCCACCGTATTCGTTCCGCCCGAGCGATCGCAAGGCTGTCAGGCTGCTTTGCTTTCAGACCGAATTCGATAACCCGGAATGTGGAAACACGGAATGCGTGCTTTGTTGCTACTGTGCCTGGTCAGTTTCTGTGCTGGTCATCGGACCGGACAAATCACATTTTGATATTGGAAGAGGTGGTATATAAAAAAAAATGACTGTCCGCAACCTGTAACATCAACACCATCGATACTGTAAGCCGGTATGCAGCAGTCGTTCAAATTGGTTTTTCTGATCATATCTGCGGTTAAACTTCCAGCAGAATTCGTTC
>SLKA01000081.1 GCA_007134845.1 Balneolales bacterium | reverse complement strand
TGCTCCGCGATTACGACGGTCCGGTGCCGCTGGAGATTGTTGCATTCAACGGCGAGGATTATTACGCCGTGCCCGGACAGATGCACTATCTGGCGGCCAACCGGGACAATTTTGACAACGTTGCCCTGAACATCAACATCGACGGGGCCGGCTATCGCGAAGGGCTCACGGCCTGTTCCTATTTCGGGCTGCCCGAGCGCATTCAACAGAAAACAAAAGAAACGCTGAAAAGCGATCCGGGCATCGTGGAGGGTGAGCCATGGGTCCAGGGCGATCACAGCATGTTCCTTCAGCATGGCCGTCCGGCCATTGCCGTGACCTCCGCATGGATGCTTGAGCACATGCACGACCAGACTATCACGCACACGCCTGAAGACACTGCTGAAAACGTGGATTGCGGCAAGCTGGTTGAGCTGGCCGCCGCGCTAAAAAACCTGGTGACAGCACTCTGACCCTTCACCCATAGAAACAGGAACAATACCAAAGATGAAATGGCCATGACGGCAACCCCTCACACAAGGGCATGTTTATAATCGTCATAGACATTGCATGTGACATCAGAACCGAAGGTCACGAAGTGCTATTAAAATGAGAAACACATGGAATCTACTTTAAAAACGGTATTTTTGGCGGTGATGCTGGCAACGACCGGCACCCTCCCCGCGTGTACTGAAGCCAATCCATCGGAAATGGAAGCCTCAGTGGCCACGGATGCATCAATTGGAATGGAGGCTGCAGCGAAGATGGACGCAGCCCTGAAAATGAATGCTTCAGCAGAAATGGATGCTAGAACGGAGTTGGAGCGCATCCTGCCCATCCCGTTCCGGATCCACATCGAACCGATGGACCGCCTCCTGCTTGTCAACTTCGAGGACGACCCCGACTCGCTGTACAAGGGTTTCGAGCCCCAGGTGTTCGATAACACCGTCAACGGCAGTAGACAGCTGGTGATCGGGTGGCGTATCGATGGCAGGGTGGATGTCTACCATGATCACGTACTCAGTCCAGATTCCGGTGGGTATGACATTGCCGGCAAAGGGCTTGCGAACATGGTCGAGCGCGATTTATCCGGCTCCCGCTTCATCGTGGACGAGTTCGGGGTGCAGGCGAACTATGGATTTGAGGACATCCACGGAAGGTGGATCGAGTTCTCGGTGAGTGAGCGGAGTACGCGTGAGCGCAGGCCGTTCGGACTCCTGGCGCCCATGGGCGATGCCGTCGAGAACCCGCCGGCCATGCCGCTCATACTGCTCCACGAGTTCTATTTTGTGCGGCAGAAAGATTCCGATGTCAGTATTCGCATCGGTGGCCGGGAACATGCCACCGACAAGCTGCCCATGCCCATAGACCGTTCCCGCATGACGTTCGTCCGCTACTGCACGGATCCGCTCATAGCCATGCTGAATCCGGCCATGGATGGGGCGGTGGAAATGCTCCGGCTAAACGGAGATGCGACTGCTCAGGATGGATCGCTGCAAGGTGACGGCATCATTGATTCAGGCGATATCGATTACCTGCTGCAGTTTGTCGACGGTGTTCCGGTGCTGGGTGGATTGCAGCGGCGGTCCGGCAAACACATGCTGAAGCTGACATTCGATCCGCCCTTCCCCAACCTGGTCCACTTGATGGCGGATGCAAAAGCGGAAGGCAGCTTTACGATTGCCGGTGACCCGTCCACCGGAAGTGTCTACGGACATTACTCCGTTAACACGACCGGTGAGTTCACGGAGATTGTACTGGTCCCCTCCGGCGGATGGTCGCCCGCCCCGGACCGGTTCTCGCTGCGTCTTTTATATCGAATTGCCGGAGTTTTCAGAGAGTGGCCGGAAACGTACAGCTGGACTGCCACTATAGCCCGGGATCAAGCGGAGCAGTGGCACATGCAATCGCGGTGGGAGCGCACGGATCGATAGGGAACGCAACGTATTCCCGTTGCCGGCAGTACCATTGAGACAGAGCCGGTCATCACCACAGAAACAGGATCAATACCGCTACACACTGTGTAAACGGTTAATGTGAGGTTACTTGAAAGCGATCAGTCAGAACCCGCATAGACCAGGTCAATTTCAATCATACGCACGAACTTGCTGAGTCGGTTGCTTTTTTCAATGACCTGAGAAACTTCCTTGTATCGGTTGATATCAAACCCGCTACCGTCTGCGACATATCGGTCAATGACATAAGATACGATCTGAGGATTTGTCACCCGTTCCAGTAGCTTGTTCTCTACGATGTTATTGATATAAATATAAGCCATGACATCAGCCTCTATGACGGGCTCGTGATAGACTGCATCACTCGTCTGTGTCACCGGGATTCGATCAGGAACGTCATCTATCAATGTCACATCATATTCACAGGAAAGCAGTGGATGGAAAGAAGGAGCGGCGCGAAATATTTCAACATGGTTCCTGCCTCGCTGTTTAGTGGCGGTTTACCTGCAACACGGTACAACAAGAAATTCAACCAGTATAGAAATAACGCCCGGCTTGATGCTTTATTTCTGAAAAATTAGGAAACCCTTGTTTTCCTGTTAGTTAGCTCTTCTGATACACCTCTGCCAGAAACAGGATATGCTCACCCAGGTCGGAATCAATAAGGCTGGCACCTTTCCGGATATCCTCGCGGCTCACATTGGCGGCAAAGCGCTTGTCCTTTAGTTTTTTTGTGACCGACTTGGCTTTCATCCCGCTGAAACCATCCGGACGCATCAGTGAAACAGCATGCATGAACCTGCTGATCTCGTCACAGGCAAACAGATAGCGCTCAATTTCCGATTCCGGTTCCTTGCCGGTTCGCTCGGGCGCGTGCGCGCGAATGGCCGCCACCACATCCTCCGGTAAGTCAGTCTCAGGAAAAATTTGCTCCAAAGCGAAGTTAGGATGTTCGTCCGGTTTCTTCTCCCAGTCGAGGTCGTGAAGCAGTCCGGCCAGCCACCAGTTGTGGGTGGTCGTTTCGTCCTTGCCAAGCTTCATGGCATAGGCTTCCATGGCATCGGCAACCATACGGCAATGCAGCTGCAGATTTTCGTTTTCAATCCATTTGGTGAGAAGGGCTTCGGCTTGCTGTCGTGTCATTTCAATATCATTTACGGGTTTGTTTTTTTGCTGATCAGGTTACATATTAACAGCTAATCCGGCGTAATACAATAATGATCTGGCATTAATGATCTGGCATCAAGCGGCAGTTTTTGAAATGTGAGGGTTGTTGTACCGGATATGGATCCACCTTAAACAATAAATCAGGTGCCATCCGGAAACCATCGCACCTGTTCCGGATATTTGAAATACCATACCATGACCGGTTTTTCCAGCTATTTTTCCAAACTCTATCATGATGAAAAACGCCTGCGCCGGGTTTATATAAGCGTTTTCGGAGTTGTAATGATCGCCGGACTGCTGACCGCCGGGAACATACCGGCACAAAATGGACATTACGGGTTCTGGTCAGTGCTGCCACCTTTGGTTGCCATTATACTGGCGTTCTGGACCAGGGAAGTGATAAGCTCGCTTTTTGCCGGAATTCTTCTTGGAGGGATTATTTCAGGAAAACCGAATATCATCGCCGAATTCCTGATCCCGTCCATCGGAACGGAAAGTTTTGCAATGATCCTGCTGGTTTATCTATGGGCGCTCGGCGGGCTGATCGGGATCTGGACACGCACCGGCGGCGCCGAGGCATTTGCCATGCGTGCCGGGCAGTGGATGGTGCGCGGACCCCGATCCGCCAAATTCTTCACCTGGATCATGGGCCTTATCTTTCATCAGGGCGGAACCATCAGCACCGTACTCACGGGCGCCACGGTCCGTCCGGTTGCCGACAAAAAACGCGTTTCCCACGAAGAACTGGCGTACATGGTGGATTCGACCGCATCCCCCGCCGCCACCATCATCCCGTTCAATGTCTGGCCTTTCTATGTAAGCGGACTCATTATTGGCACCCTGCCGATGTTTGCCACCACTCAGGATGGCGTCCGGTTTTTCTTCAGCGCCCTGCCCTTCAACTTTTATGCCATCTTCGCCCTGATTATCACCCTGCTTTTTGCCTTGGAACTGCTGCCCTTTGTCCCGGGGAAAAAGATGAGGGCGGCCATCAGGCGGGCTCGCGAGAGCGGTGAGCTGAATCATGAAAATGCAACTCCCATGGCCGCCAAAGAATTGACCCGAAGCAGAGTACCCAAAGGATATAATCCGGGATTGATTGATTTTTTCGGTCCGATTGGCGCACTGCTTGGCGTGGCTATTTTGCCTTATGTGGTCACCTATTTTGTGCTCGGACGAAAAGATGACCCGCTGCTTCTGATTGCCGAAGCCTTTGTTATCGCCGTACTGGTGGGAATGGGAATAGCCATTTTGAAGGGCATGAGTCTGAAGGATGCGGTCGGCGGATTTGTTGACGGGTGCAAGGGGGTGACCATAGGTGCCATTATCCTGGCGCTGGCTGTCTCATTGAAGGAAGTGGCGGAAGCAGTTGGAACAGCCGATTATGTAGTGGCGATGATCGGCGATCTGATCCTGCCGTTCCTGCTGCCGGGAACGCTCATGGTTTTGTGCATGATCATTGCGTTTTCGACCGGAACCTCCTGGGGTACCTACGCCGTTGTATTCCCGGTAGCGATACCACTTGCCTGGGCTGTGGTGCCTGATCCGTTTTTTCTCACGCTTTGTTTCTCGGCAGTGGTGGGTGGGAGCGTCTTTGGTGATCAATGCTCGCCCATCTCAGATACGACAATCCTTTCCTCACTTGCAACAGGATGTGATCTGATGGATCACGTGTACACACAGTTTCCACTTGCCATATCAGCCGGAATCCTGGCTATCATAAGCTATGCCATAACCGTTCTGCTATTTGTGTGATAATATTATGGAACCTGAAATTTTGATCGTACTTGCCATCCTTGGCATAACAGTCATTATGCTGGTGACGGAGGTGGTGCGTATTGATGTGACCGCACTTCTGGCGATGCTTGCGCTCAGCTGGACCGGCATCCTGTCAACCAGTGAAGCCCTGTCCGGCTTTTCCAGCAATGCGGTTGTAGCTATGATCGCAGTTATGATCATGGGCGAAGGAATTGCACGCACCGGCATGATGTCACGCTTCTCAAAAGCCGTGCTTGCAAGAGTCGGATCGAATAAAACCGGAATTCTGGGTGTTCTGTCTTTATCGGTAGGTACCATCTCCGGTGTAATTCAGAATATCGGCGCTGCCGCTCTTTTTCTTCCAAGCATTCTTGATATCTCGCGCCGGACAAAAATATCAGCCTCGGCGCTTATTATGCCGATCGGATTTGCCGCCATCATCGGCGGTACACTGACCATGGTTGGCTCCGGGCATCTTATCCTTACCAACGACCTGCTCATCAGTGCCGATCTGGAGCCTTACGGGCTTTTCGCGGTGACACCAGTCGGTATCGCCCTGCTGCTGGCGGCAATCATCTTCTTCCTGCTTTTTGGCAAGTACCTGCTGCCACAGGATTCCGAAAGCGGCCGGCAGGAGCTCACCGAACAGGAGAAAGTGATGGACGCATTCCGCCTTTCCCGGGATGTTCGATATTATCGTATTCCGCCCGCCAGTAAGCTCGCTGGAAAAACAGTGGAATATTCCGGCATATGGCGTGAATATCATATCAATATCCTTGCGCTATCGGATGATAAGCGCACCGCTTATGCACCATGGCGTGAGACCCGTTTCGAGGAGGGACAAATACTCGCACTGTATGGTGATGAGGAAAAGGTCAGTCGATATGCGTCCCGCTACCAGCTTGAATCAACCCATGCCCACCCGATGTTTCAGGACCTGGATGATCCTGACGAGTCGGGTTTTGTCGAGGTAATCATACCACCGCGATCAGAGCTGGTGGGTCAGACCATCCGCAAATTTTCTATGCGTAAAAAATATGCGGTCGAACCGCTGATGATCTTCAGCAAGGGTGAAAAAATCGAGGGTGATATATCGGATCATGAAATTCTTCCGGGTGATACCTTTATCGTATATGGTCCATGGGCTCATATCAGGGATCTCCAAAACAGTGATCCGTTTGTGGTGGCCACGCCGTTTGAGGTCGAGCCGCGTGATCGTTCCAAAACATGGGTGGCAGCCGGAAGTTTTGTGCTGGCAATTGCTTTGGCGCTTTCCGGCTTTTCGATATCCATTGCATTTCTGACCGGTGCGATAGCCATGGTGCTGACCCGTGTAATGTCCATCCAGGAAGCCTATAAGGCGATCGAGTGGAAGGTGGTGTTTCTTCTGGTCGGCCTCATACCTCTCGGGGTCGCCATGCAGAACAGTGGGGCTGCCGAGTTCCTGGCCGGCAACGTCATGGGTGTGGTGGAGGGAAGCCATATCCTTGTGCTTCTGCTTACAGTCGGGGTGCTTTCAACCGGATTCTCGCTGGTCATGTCTAACGTCGGTGCCGTGGTGGTG
>SLKA01000123.1 GCA_007134845.1 Balneolales bacterium | reverse complement strand
TGATGCAGATGGGTTGATGCAGATGGGTTGATGCAGATGGGTTGATGCAGTTGGGCGGATGCAGTTGGGATGGCGCAGTTGAATGGATGCAATAGGTCAAATTATGATGGCATACTGACGATGCATTGATTCAGCAGCCGGATCTCTTATCCGTCAGCGGGATTCACAATGAACTCATCCGGGATTGGGATATCCCGGACTCCCAGTCCGAAAAGAGCATAATCATATTTGGCAGGATCGGAGAGGTCCATGAGTTGAAGCCGGAAAGTGAGTTCCTTCAGGGCTTTCCAGTCGTTGGCCGGGCGCGTCAGGAGCCCAAACATTCTGGCATATCGGGCAACGTGCACATCCAGCGGTATCATCAATTCCGAGGCCGGTATGAAAGTCATAGTGCCGGGATCTACGCAGCTGTTTTGCCGAATGGTCCACCTGAGAAAAAGCCACAACCGTTTGCATGAGCTGTTTTTGTCGGGTGAGGCCAGGTGTTTTCTGACTCGTACCGGCGCATCCGGAATGAGTTCGAAAAACCGGTTGTGAAATTCCGATAGCAAGAGGTGTTGATTCGTTGTACCCGGAGATGCACCGGTTCTGAAACCAGCCGGTTTCAATGCTTCTTGATGGCAATCCTGCCAGAACATTTCAAAGGCTCCATAGTTCTTCAATATCCGTGAAAGCGCACGAAGGATCCACCGGACATCATCAGCCGTGAAGGTCCGGTGCCGGAATCCCTCAATCCGCAGCTCATCGGCGGGTCCCATGTTGCCTATGAAATCGGCCGGACTGGTGCCAAAGCGCTCCAGCAGATTGCCGACTTTTGCCATTACGATGTCTCTGCGTCCCCATGCCATGATGGCGGCAAGAAAACCGGCAAGGTTGCGGTCCTCCGTTTCGTCATATCGGTGCATGAACGCAACCGGATCGGTGGCGATATATTCAGGTACTTCCACTTGTCCGATAACCGGATCGAGGAACTGCCGAAGTGCTGCCAGACGGTCTTCAGGCAGTGGAAGCAGAGCCTGATTGATACTGGATGTTGCTCTCCCAACAAGCTTCCTGTTTTTTTGGGAGGCCTTGCCAGCTCCGGCAATAGCTGCAGATTTCTTGTTTGAAGAGGGGTTTCTGCTACTCATTTTACATGATATTTCACCAGCGTATCGGTGATTTTCCGGTTGGCTTTGGGGAATGCGTAGCCGGCAAGATCATCCGCACGCACCCATTGAAGCGGTTCGCCGTTTTTTGCTTTCGGAGGTGTAGATCCATCGATTAGTGTCGCAAAAAAAGCGTGCAGGGTGATGGTAAAGTGGCTGTAGGCATGTTGGATAATTTCAAAAGGCTCCCGTTCCACATCCACATGAACACCCAGTTCCTCTTTCAATTCCCTCCGCACGGTCCCGCAGAGTGTCTCGCCGGATTCCTGCTTGCCACCCGGGAACTCCCAAAGCCCGCCAAGCATTGCATTTTCAGGGCGGCGAGCGATCAGAAATCGACCCGCGTCATCCCGAATCACTCCGACCGCGATTTGATGATGCGGCCGTTTTTTGGCGGGTGATTTGAATGGGTAGAACGGCACCCGGTCATGCCGTCGGGCATAACAGCTGTCTTGAAAAGGGCAACGGCTGCACGATGGTGAGCCTGGTGTGCAGATCGTCGCGCCAAGTTCCATCATGGCCTGGTTGAAATCACCTGGTTGCGACCGGATCAGCAGTTCATCGGCCTTGCGGGCAATCTGTTTTTGCGTTGATGCCAGTCGCACATCCTCCCCGATACCGTAAAGCCGGCTGATCACGCGAATGACATTGCCATCGACCACAGGCCAGGGTTCATCAAAGGCAATGCTCATGACAGCTGCGGCGGTGTACGGACCAATGCCCTGAAGGGCGATAACATCGTCATACGTGTCCGGAAACCTGCCGTCATGCCGCTCGACGATCTGTTGTGCGGCTTTGTGCATGTTCCGGGCGCGTGAATAGTAGCCGAGGCCTTCCCAGAGCCGCAAAACATCATCAAGATCAGCTTTTGCCAGTGAGACTACCTCCGGGAACCGGCTCACAAAGCGTTCATAGTAGGGTTGGGCCTGATCCACGCGCGTCTGCTGCAACATGATCTCCGAGAGCCAGATGCGGTATGGATCCCGGGTCCGCCGCCATGGCAGGTCCCGCTTGACCAGCCGGAACCAGTCAAGCAGGAGGGTGCGGTCTGTATCAATCGCCACGGGACAGATCAATCACATTGACAGTTATGCTCATGGAGGATGCGGCTCCGTACTGATCGGTAGCAATCACCTGGAACTCGTGTTCACCGGTCTGGCGCCGGCTGGGAGTCCATTGAAACCTGCCGCTTTGTTCGTGCAGCGTGGCCCCGTCCGGCAGATCCACACCGATGTAGCGTATAAGGCTTGCGTCGCTGCCATCGGGATCTGTCGCCTGTATCGGTATGGAAAACTCCTCATCCACAGGAATTGAAAGCGTGCGGACAGGAGAGAAGCGAGGCGGACTGTTGAACGGCCTTACCGTTATGCGGAAAGAAGTGCTGTCGATTTGACCGTCCGGCAGGCTGGCGATTACGGACACATTGTGGGTGCCTGCATCCGATGACGAAGGCTGCCAATAGAGGCCGCTTCCGCGAATCCGGATGCCGTCGATATGTGATCGCTGCTGGAAGCTTACCTTGTTCAGTTCGTGTGCACTTTCAATAGACAGTGGGATCAGCAATGGGCGTGGATAGGGGATGATCTGATTGTCGATCCGGGTAATGCGCAGGGGCTCGTCGCTGCTGCCATCGTTCCCGGAAGTTCCGGCTGCAACCCTTCGATCGGAATCCTGCAGTGTAGCAATATGGCGCTCATCCTCCCAGCGGCTCAGTTGCCGGAATTCGCTGATCCAAAGCTGATCCTTGAAGACCGTGATGTGATTTCCGGCAGCAGGGTCCTCCCGGAAAAGAGTGGGACGAAGCCCCTGCCTCGCTATCCAGATCCGGTTGCTTTCTCCGCGTATCAGGTAGTTTTCATTCCATCGCTCGAGATGGGTGATACCCTCTTCGATCCGGAAGAGTTCATCTGAACGACCGTCAGAACGGATACGGTGGATGACTCCGCTCTCTGTGGTCATGTAAAGTCTGGTTCCAAGTGCGTGCAGTTTATCGGAGTTGCGCGGCAATTGAAAGTTGCCGACCCGGGACAATTCGCCATCATCATACTCGAATAGAAAAAGCCGGCCCTGGTCGTCCAGTGCAAACAGCTGATTCGAAATTCGCTCAACTGACAGGAGTGGCCGGTTATGCGAAAAAACGGTTCCGGGTGTTCTGTCAACGGATTCCGGTGTTTCGAGAGATAAACTGAGCAAACCGTTATCATTGTCAGCCATATACAGAATGTTGCCCAGCCTGACCAGGTCGTTGGGCTCGGAAGCGAGTTGTGTGGAGGAGTAAACTCCAAGGACTGATGTAGGTTCAATAACGGTGAGTCTCCCGTCCCGGTCCACAAGGTAGGAAAAGCGGATGTCGGTAATGAGCCTGTCACCACGGTTTGCGAGGCCGGAAGAAGAGTATAGCCACTGCAGGGAATCAGTTCCTGTTCGGAATACCACCAGCCCTTCACGTCCCGAAAGCACGTACAAATGAGCTTCGCTGCTCGTGATGGTTTTGATCTCCGGTATCTCCATGAGCGTTTCATGGTTTCTTACAGGTTGTGGCCGTGCGTCGGAGGATGCAAAAAATGCGGACAGGGTCAGCAGTGCCGTCAGCAACATTACTCCGGTAATGCTACGGGATAAAAGTCGGCTTGCGTGTAGACAGTGAATCAGGTTCAAATGCATGAATAAATGTCGGTTATAAACAATGATGTTTTTTGTACCAGTGAATGGTTTCGGTCAGACCATCTTTCAAATCTGTTTTTTGTCGAAAACCGAGCTGAGACTTCGCTTTGTCCACCGAGCAGGTCCACTGCATACCCAGTTCCCGGGACTTGTCACGGTTTATAACGGGATAGCGGCCGATTAATGATGCGGCCTTTTCAACAAAATTGCCAACAATTTCAAGAAGCCGCGGACTTATATTGAGTGCAAAAAGCTTTTTCCCGAAAACTACTTCGGTTGCATGCCGGATCTGGTCCCAGGTATAAAGCTCTTCACTTGAGATGAAGTAGGTTTCCACTCCCGGCTTCCTTTCCGAGGCGGCAAGCAGTATCCCATCCACCAGATCGTTTACATGGATGAGAGATACCCTTGTGTCTTTTCCATCATCCACAATGGGGAACAATCGCCAGGATGCCATCTGAAAGACACTGAAAATCTGGTCCTCGCGCGGACCGTAAACGGCGGGTGGACGCACCACAGTGACAGAAATGGATGTATCGGCAACGTGTGCGACCATCTCTTCCATCCGTTTTTTGGACTCACCGTATTTGGTGACGGGCATCAGGGGATCCTCTTCGGTGAGCGGTCGCTTGAAACTGGGTCCGCAAGCGGCAAGGGATGACAGTACGACAAGTTTGGGCACTTTCAGCTTCATTGCAAGCCTAAGCACATTTTCGGTAGCTGCAACATTCGCCTGGTCAAATGTGTGCTGATCCGGCGCCTTAACCACACCGGCTATATGAAAGACGACATCCGCGTTCTCCATTCCTTTCCGCAGGGCCGGAAGATCGTGAAGACTTCCCTTTACACGCGTTATATCTTTATCCTGCAGCCATTTGTCTCTGGTTCGCACCAGACAGCAAATCTCGTCATTCTGATTCTTCAGCAATCGGTCCACAAGATGGCTGCCAATGAATCCGGTTCCTCCGGTAACAAAAGCTTTCATAAAAAATTTGTATACTAACCGTAATTTTAATTCTGTGTAATCGGGCTCAGATATTCAGCAATTCCGCAGATCCAATGTGCATCAATTCGGGCAGGTTTGCAATATGTTGGAATATATCGCGATCCTGACACGGAATAAAGCGAAGAACACGTAATTACCATAATATTGCATGCCATGCGGAAGCCTCGAATCGCGATTTTCACCGGAAATTACAATCATATTCGCGATGGGGTCTCCAATACCCTTAATCGACTGGTGGCACATCTTGAAAAACGGGGGTATTCTATGCTGGTATTCGGACCCTGGTCACCCGAGCCTGTCATGCAGCATGAGGGCACATTTGTCCCGGTATATGCCTTTGCCGCACCAGGCCGGTCGGAATACCGGATCACGATGGGATTTCCATCAACAGAAAAACAGAGGCTGCGTGATTTCAACCCGGATCTCATTCACATAGCCACTCCGGACATGCTGGGTTACCGGGCACTACGCTTTGCAATGAAGCATGATATCCCGGTAGTCTCCTCTTATCACACCCGCTTTTCAAGCTATTTGAAATACTACGGGCTGGGTTATCTGGAACGGCCGCTATGGAAATACCTGCACTGGTTTTACAGGAATTGCAGGCATCTGTATGTTCCCTCTCCATCCGCAATACAGGAACTTCGCATGGAAGGCGTGGCGTGTGAATTGAAGTTGTGGACACGCGGTGTGGATACCAGTTTGTTCAATCCCGGACAGAGGGATGATGCCTGGCGCAGATCACTCGGTTTTTCGGACGAGGATCTGGTTGTCACCTTTGTATCACGGCTCGTCTGGGAGAAGAATCTTGAGATGGTTGAAAAAACCTTCAAGAGCATCCGGAAAACAAATCCAAAGGTGCGCACCATGGTTGTGGGTGACGGACCGGCCAAAGAGGTGTTATCGAAAAATCTCCCTGATACGGTTTTTACCGGATATCTTGGAGGGCGGGATCTGGCAAGGGCGTATGCCAGCGGCGATGTCTTTTTCTTTCCATCTGACACCGAGTCATTTGGAAATGTCACCCTTGAAGCGATGTCGTCCGGGTTACCTGCTGTGGTGGCAAAGGCAGCCGGAAATGTTTCACTGGTTGAGAATGGCGTAAACGGTTTTCTGGCTGATGCAACCGACCTGGATTCGTTCACCCGCTCCTTGACAGAAATCATAAACAGCAGCGAATTGCGCAACAAAATGGCATCGATGTCTCGTAAAAGAGCACAATCTTACGAATGGGAGCGAATTCTGGATCAACTTATTTCGTACTATGAGGAAATTATCATGGTTGCAAGCGAATAAATGATAGCCAGCTGAAACCGTAACAGTTGCTAAATATACGGCTGCATGCGGCAATAAAAGATGCGAACCGGAGTTAACAGACAGCCGCTTAAAAAAAGGAATGAAATATTACTGATTTTATTGCATATTGCAATCAATTGTCATGCCGGACTATCGTTGCAGTGAGTTGAAAAAGCAACCCGGTTCGAAGCTATGGCTTGTGATTGGAAAATCAGATATTATTGCGGATTACCACCAATTATGGTTATTTTTAAAGCTTTGCAAAGCCAAACTGCACAAAATCTAAATGGCCCAATCCGATCAAAAAATAAAACCAGCTGATATTTTCGACAAGGCGTATCAGTTTACTGCGGCTGATGATGTCAAGGCGCTGGGGCTTTACCCCTATT
>SLKA01000103.1 GCA_007134845.1 Balneolales bacterium | reverse complement strand
CATCCGTTTCGACATTCGTTCAGACATTCGCTCCGACATCCGTTTCGACATTCGTTCAGACATTCGCTCCGACATCCGTTTCGACATTCGCCGAGATTACGGTACTACGGTACTGTGCGGATACCGGGATGTGATTGCATTACTCATCGCTATCGCTTCCCGCAGTGTTCCGGAATGGCGCCGGTCCGCCCGGTTACTTCAGGTAGCCGGAAATAAACTCCGCTGCGTGCGATACCGTCTGGATGTCGAGGGCTTTTTCCTCGTCCATTTCGATGTCGAATTCCTCCTCGAATGCGGCAACCAGCTCCATGCTTTGCATGGAATCGGCACCGAGATCAAAGATGAAGTTTGCATCATCGGCGATCTGATCTTCACCAATTTCGAGAACCCTGGCGATTACTTTCTTAACACGCTGCTGGACATCATTTTGCATGATCGACCTCCCTGAAATGTATGAGGGTGTGATAGAAAAGAGTTGCCCTGCCCCATCCCTGTAACTTTCGGGCAGGTGTGCTGCATTATCCTGAGTATTCGGGATAAATAAGGTGCTACAATTTGCGGATGACCGGCACAATAATATTTTCCATGGTCACTTCGCACATTTAGCATACCTTTTTTTTTACATTAATTGCAACGATACTACGCAATGCAACCACACATGGAGGCCGTGATTATGAGCAGTAACAGAAAAGAATCAGCCATCGTACTTGTCGACGGATGCCGCATTCCGTTTCAGAAACCGGGGACCGGATACCGAAACTTCCGGGCGCACGATCTGGCGCGTTTTGTAATCCGAGGGCTCCTGGACCGAACTGGAATGGATCCGGGAAAGGTGGATACTGTGATCATGGGCAGCGTAATCCAGGATGCAGATACGGCAAATGTGGCTCGGGAAGCTGCGCTGGGAGCCGGGTTGCCCGCTTCCGTACCTGCACATACGGTTTCTATGTCATGCCTGTCGTCACATCAGGCCATCACCGGTGCGGCAGAGCAGATTTTATCCGGTCAGTCCGACGTGATTATTGCCGGTGGGGTCGATTCGGTATCGGCTCATCAAAGTCGCATTCCACTCAAAAAACAGAAAACCATCCCCCATGTAACAGAATTCAGCACCGGCGAAACCATGGGAGAATACGCCGACCGTCTGGCAGCCCTGTTTGGCGTTACTCGGGAAGTTCAGGATGCCTATACGGTGCGCTCGCACCAAAGTGCAGTAAGGGCGAACCGTGAAAAACTGGCAGATGACGAGATCGTACCGGTGACCGGTCCGCCTTATTTTGTCCCGATCGACAGGGATAACGGGATACGATCCGACTGCACTCCAGAAAATTTATCTGTTTTTAAACCGGCCTTTGACAGCAGGTTCGGCACTGTGACAGCGGCCAGCGCAGCCGATTACACCGACGGTGCGGCAGCCGTGCTGCTAATGCGTGAATCGACGGCGGAGGAGCTGGGACTCACCCCTAAAGTACGCCTGAAATCATGGACCTATACGGCGCACGATCCGAAGAATGAAATGCTGCTCGGCCAGGCATCTGCCATTCCGAAACTGCTTGGAAATGCAAAGCTCGGATCCGATGATATCGATGTATTTGAACTTCATGAAGCTTATGCCGCTCAGGTACTTGCCGTGCTTGAGGCGGTGTCGGCAGACTATTTTGATGCCGGTCGTGTCCGTTCCGGCAATCAGAAAGATTCCCTGTCCATTCCGCTCAGAAAACTGAATACGCTGGGGGGGTCGCTGGCCCTGGGTCATGTGTTCGGTGCTACCGGCGCGCGGCTGATGATTACGGCGGCCGGACGGCTATTACGGGAGAACGGAACCCATGCGATCGTGTCAAGCTGCGCCGGTGGCGGACTGGGCCATGCAATGCTACTCGAATCTGTGAAACCGGCTGAATCCCCGGCGGCATCCGGCAAATCAAAAAGCGAAGCACCAAAGAAAACTCAAAACAAGTCCAAAGCGCAATGAACATTCTGAACCTGACAGTAGATGACCATGTAGCGATCCTGACCATAGACCAGCCCGGCAGCACAACCAACAGGATCAGCCACAGCATGATGACTTCTTTTGGTGATTTTCTGGATGAGGCAGAGCAGAATACCAGCCTCAGGGCAATCATAATGCACAGCACGAAAAAAGACAGCTTCATCGCCGGTGCCGATATCCGGCTTTTTCTGGGTTTCAAAAACCAGGACAATGCGCTGGCGTTCAGCCTGGAGGGAAACCGCCTGCTGAGCCGGCTTCAGGCGCTCCCTGTACCGGTCATTGCCGCCATTCACGGCGCAACACACGGGGGCGGACTCGAAGTGGCGCTCGCCTGCCATTACCGGATTGCTTCGGACCATCCATCCACCCGGTTTTCCCTGCCAGAGGTGACACTCGGACTTTGTCCAGCTGCAGGCGGTTCGCAGCGCCTGCCCGAACTGGTCGGCATCGGCAAGGCGCTGCCAATGCTGCTGACGGGCAGGGCGGTAACCGCTACCGAGGCTCTTGACATCGGTCTTGTGAACGATCTGGTTTCCAAGAGCGGATTGCTGCAGGCTGCCAAAGTGGTAGCCGGCAGACTGGCGGGCGACGCCTCGGCATGGGGAAAAATGGCGTGCAAGCACCAGTCCGACATAGATCCCAATGCTGTGCGGAGCGCAGTGCAAAGTACTGTGCAGGACTCCGCAGCAAACACTGTGCAGAACACCCCATCAGATGCAACGCAGGACTCCGCAACAGATGCAGTACAGAACTCCGCAGCAGATGCAGTACAGGACTCCGCAGCAGATGCAGTACAGGACTCCACAGCCAATGATCCGGATGGCGACAGCGGACCCGGGGCAGCTGATAGAAGTAAAGCCGAAGCTGACCATGATAACAGCAGCGGTGAATGGAACAGGCTTCAGAACATAGCGAAAGCACCTCTGTCACTCCTTACCCGGGCGGCGCGAACGATGAAAGGAAGTATCATTGAGCGGCGTCCTGTATTTATGAAGGCGGAAAAGGAGTTGCAGATGAAAACCCGCGGACTCTGTCCCGCACCCATTGGTATTCTGGAATGCGTACGGTATGGCTTGAAAAACGGCAGGGAAGCCGGACTCCAATTCGAATCCAGTATGTTCAGCGAGCTGGCAACGACCGCGGAGAGCCGCCAGCTGCTTTACGCATTTCTGGCCCGGCACTCCTCCCGCAAGAATCCATCCCGCACGAAACCGCGCGAAGTCAGCTCCTTGGGCATTCTGGGCACCGGACTGATGGGCTCCGGCATCGCCTCGCTGAGTGTCCGAAAGGGTTTCAGCATAACTGTCAGGGATCGCGACTTTACCTCTGCCAGCCGCGCCAAGCAGACTGCTTGGCAGGATCTGCAGCAACTCGTGAACCGCAAGGCCATGCTGCCTTTCGAACGCGACCGCATCCTCTCGAAAATCCGGCTTAGCGACAATTACGATGACTTTGCCGGTCTGCCGCTGGTAATCGAAGCAGTGGTCGAAGATATTTCGGTGAAGCACGCCGTGCTCAGGGAGGCTGAATCGGTGATCTCTGACGAGACCATTTTTGCAACCAACACCTCTGCCATCCCCATTGCTGAGATCGCAAAAGTTGCACGCCGCCCGGAGCGGGTCATCGGCATGCATTACTTCTCACCCGCCCAGAAAATGCCGCTGGTGGAAATAATCAGGGGAGAAAAAACCGGGGAGGATGTGGTTGCCACAGCATGTGATGTGGCTATCCGCCAGGGTAAGCATGTCATCGTCGTCGGTGACGCCCCCGGGTTCTACGTAACACGCATTATCTTGCCCATGATCAACGAAGCGATGCTACTCATCGCCGAGGGGGCAGATATCCGGATTGTGGATACCGCTGTGATGAACTTCGGCTTTCCGGTGGGACCGGTCACACTGGTCGACCAAGTTGGCATCGATGTCGTCTCGCATATCATGGAGGAGATGAACTCCTTGTTCAAAAAGCGGGGAAGCCGCATTTCACAATCAATCCATCGTCTGTATGAATCCGGTTATGCCGGCAGGAAAAACAGACGCGGTTTCTACAATTACGTAAGAAGCAGAAACCAAAAACAGGTCAATGAAGAGATATACACCTACTTCGGCAACAAGAAGCGCCGCGATTTTTCATTGAATGAGATCATGGAACGAATCACCATGGTGATGATCAATGAAGCACTGCACTGCCTGCAGGATGGAGTGATTGACCAGCCCCGAACCGGTGACATCGGCGCCATGCTCGGCATGGGATTCCCTGGTTTTCGAGGCGGACCGTTCCGCTATCTGGATTCTTCCGGACATAAGAAGATGTGGGACCGGATGCAATTCCTCCATAGTCTTCATGGCGTCAGATTCAAGCCGGCGGAGATCCTGGGTGACCATGTGAAAAGCGGCAAACTATTTTATCCGTAAGTGTTCTTCCCGGAACTTACAGCTTCACAGCAACAATGCTTCCAATCCACCTACAGCTTCACAGCAACAATGCTTCCAATCCACCTATAGCTTCGCAGCAACAATGCTTCCAACAGACCCATTGCTTTGCAGTAGCAGCTTAAAGCCGTATATTTATTGCCATACGCACATTCTGTGTTTAACAAAACCATAACGTTGTAATTATTTCCTATGACCACATTATTCATGCTTTTTGCCACTGATCCTGAAGGTGGCGGTGGCGGTTTCACCAGCCTCATTTTTCTTGCAGCCATATTCCTGGTTTTCTATCTGTTCATAATCCGCCCCCAGTCCAAAAAACAGAAGGAAATTCAGAGCAAGGTTTCCGAGATGAAAAAGGGTGACAAGGTCATCACTTCCGGTGGCGTTGTAGGTATCGTTTCCTCTATTGAGGACGATTCCATCATGCTTGAAATCGACAAGGATGTTAAAGTAAAGCTGCTAAAAAACGCTATTGTGGATGTAAATCCACAGAAATAATTTTTCCGGTTTTTCGCGCGTTAAAACGTCAGTTTTTGCATACTCCGGGTGAGTTCGATCCCTAATTCACGCGTTTATCGTTTTCGTATCACTATGTCAAAAGAAAAAGAGTTCACCTTTGACTCCATCGAGTCAGCGATCGAAGATATCCGTGACGGCAAAATGGTGATCGTGGTCGATGATGAAGATCGCGAAAACGAAGGTGATTTTGTGATGGCGGCCCGGAAGGCCACCCCGGAACACATCAACATGATGGTCACGTACGGGCGAGGATTGGTCTGTGTTCCGCTTACCCGGCAACGTGCTTACGAGCTGGATCTCGAACCCATGGTAGTCCATAGTACCGATGCCATGGAGACGGCATTTACCGTTTCAGTGGATCATCGACCCGGCACCACTACCGGCATTTCGGCGTCCGACCGGGCACGTACGATCACGGCATTGATTGACTCCGAGGCCAAACCTCAGGATTTCCGCCGTCCCGGTCATGTTTTCCCGCTTATCGCGCGCGAGGGCGGTGTGCTTCGCCGGGCCGGCCACACCGAAGCAGCGATTGACCTCTCCCGGCTGGCCGGCTTCGAACCCGGTGGTGTGATCTGCGAGATCATGAATGACGACGGCACCATGGCACGGCTTGATGACCTCATCAAAGTGGCCGGGCGCTTCAATCTGAAACTGATCACCATCAACGACCTGATCAGTTACCGGATGAAAAACGAAAGCCTCGTCCGGGAAGCCATCGACATCCAGATGCCGACCATCTACGGAGATTTTCGGCTTTACGCCTTCGAAGAAAAACTTACTGGAGCCGTTCATCTTGCACTCGCCAAAGGCACCTGGACAGAAGATGAGCCGGTTCTTGTGCGGGTCCACTCCCTTTGCATGACGGGTGACGTTTTTGGCTCCAAACGATGCGACTGCGGCGAGCAACTCCATACCGCCCTGCGCATGGTGGAGGACGAAGGGGTCGGCGTTGTGCTCTATATGAACCAGGAAGGACGCGGAATCGGTCTCATCAACAAACTTCACGCCTACAAGCTTCAGGAAGAGGGGATGGATACCATCGAAGCCAACGAAGCGCTCGGGTTCAAGTCCGATCTGCGTGATTACGGGATCGGGGCGCAGATGCTGCGGTCGCTGGGTGTCTGCAAGATGCGCCTGATGACTAATAATCCGGCCAAGCGTGTCGGTCTGGTTGGATACGGCCTTGAAATTGTAGAGCGGGTGCCTATCGAGACCGAAAGCTATCCCGAAAACCTCAAGTATTTGCGCACCAAGCGCGACAGAATGGGTCACGATTTGCAGAATATCGATCCGCATGACCAGCTGGATATGCTCAAGAGCATCCTGCATTAAGCCGATGGGGAGATAGGCGTCAGGCCTGTACCCTGTTTTTTTTTGATTGATTTGACCTGCTTGCCCCTGCAAGTTCTTGCTTCAGTAGATAGCCATTCCAGCAGGTTGCCACAGCAACAGATTACCATTCCAGCAGGCTGGGTATATTATCAGCAACTATTTTTGTTTCTATTTATTGGCTTTTTTAACAAAATTTAGAAATATATTATGCCTTTTGATGAAGGTATACCGTTGCGCTTGCACCTAATACTTGCACCTAATACTTGTACCTAATACTTGCACCTAAT
>SLKA01000003.1 GCA_007134845.1 Balneolales bacterium | reverse complement strand
CTGCATCAACCCATCTGCATCAACCCATCTGCATCAACCCATCTGCATCAGCATATCGCTGTAAGACGTCGAAATCATATCCTCCCCGGAAATGCCCAAAAGTCTGATGTAATATTCGCACTGGCTGCGAAGCTACTCCCTGCCGATAGAGACATCCGTATCGATCGCCTCGATCTCAATAAAATCGCTCCGGGACACGCTATCAGCACTCATTCTCCGTCAAGAACTTCTCGAGTGCCGCATCAAACCGTTCCTGCAGTGTTTCCAGGTCTGAAGTGACATCGGTCCAGCTGGTCCAGCTGCGCTGCAGCCTGCGTTCCAGGTCACCATGACGTTTGAGCACTTTCTCTGCATCACCTGACTCGTAGAAGGCCGGGTCAGCGAGCTGTTCTTCAATTACGGTTTTTTCCCTTTCCATGCGATCTATTTCTTCTTCAAGCGCCTGTATTCGCTTTTTCAGGGGCTTCATTTCGCGGCTGAAACGATTGCGCAGTTCGGCTTCTGCCCGCTTAACCTCCCTTGATTTGGGCCCGCTTCCATTTACATTTCTTCCCTTTGCCCGGATCTCGTCATTCCGGTTGCCGCCTTTTGAATCACCAGAAGCGGGATTCCGTCCTCCCACTGCTCCGGCAACATTGGCTTCGTCGCTGTCTTCCGAACCGGTCTGCTGTTTCACCTTCCATTCGTAATAGCTGAAATCTCCCGGGTATTCGAACAGACGCCCGCCTCCAACCCTCCAGACTTTATTGGCAAATCCATTAAGGAAATAGCGGTCATGACTCACTGCTACCACCGTCCCCTGATACTGATCCAGGGCGCATAACAGTACATTTTTTGACCGGATATCAAGGTGATTGGTCGGCTCATCCAGGATCAAAAGATTGGCCGGCTCCAGCAGGCTCTTGGCCAGTGCCAGCCGGCTTCGTTCTCCACCGCTGAGCACACCCACTTTCTTGAAAACATCATCACCTGAGAATAAAAATGCACCGAGAATACCGCGGATCCGCGTACGCGCCTCGTGTGTTTTCGCTGAAGCTTCCATCTCTTCCAGCACGGTGCGATCCGAAGTGAGAACGTCGGCCAGGTGCTGGGCAAAAAAGGTCATGATGACATTGTGCCCCGGTACACGCTCGCCGTCAAACGGCTCGGTTCCGTTGATGATGCGGGCCAGTGTCGACTTGCCGGCTCCGTTGGCTCCGATGAGGGCGACCTTGTCACCCCGTTCGATCCCGATATCCTGATTTTGCGTAAACACGTGCACAGGTTCATCACGGTCGGAGTCGTATGACTTGTTCAGGCTGTGAATGTCCATCACCTTGACACCGCACCGGGGCGGATCCGGAAAACGGAAGTCGATCGAGGTGCTGTCCTCTTCAGGCATTTCAATTCGCTCTATTTTTTCAAGCTGCTTGATTTTGCTTTGCACCTGTCGTGCCTTGGTTGCCTTGGCCCGGAACCGGTTGATGAAGCGCTCAGCCTGTTCCAGCTCTTTCTGCTGGTTTTCATAGGCCTGGCGCTGGAGTTCCAGCTGTTGGAGGTACTGCTTTTCGTAAGCGTCATAATTTCCGGTATAGAGTGAAAGGCGGCGGCGATCCAGAGCGGCGATATGGGTCACCATGCGGTTAAGGAACATCTGGTCATGACTCACAATCCAGATCGCGCCGGGATACCCCGGAAGGTAGCGCTCGAGCCAGTCAATGCTGTCGATATCCAGGTGGTTGGTCGGCTCGTCAAGCAGCAGGATATCGGGTGCCTCCAAAAGCAATTTGGCGAGAAGTGCCCGCATCTGCCACCCTCCGCTGAATGTATGCAGCCGCTCATCCAGCTCATGTGACGAGAAACCTAGTCCCTTCAGTGCCTCTTCGGCTTTTGCCTGCCTTTTTCCACCGTCCAGCATGTCATATCGGGTCTGCAATGCCTCCATCCGTGCCAGCAGCTTCGGGTACTGTTTGTCAGCATAGGAATCAAGGTCCGAGATCTGATTTGTGATCTCTTCAATTTGATTCTCAAGATCATTTGCTTCAGCAAACGCCTCCATAACCAGTCCGCGCACCGTCTGATCACGCGTCACCTCGAGTGACTCCTGCTGCAGATAACCAATCCGTGTATCGGACGACCACTCGAACACCCCCTCATCCGGAGTAAGATTGCCCGTCATGATGCGCAAAAGCGTTGTTTTTCCCGAACCATTGGGACCAATAAGACCAATCCTGTCCCCTTTCTGAAACGTCAAAGAAACCTTGTCAAAAAGACAGCGATTTGAAATAAAATATGTTATATTATGAAGTCTGTACATAAACTATTTTCAACCAACCATAAATCGAATTACTGATATCACATGCTCGGAGTAAAAGTTAAAGATAACGAAAGCATCGATCGTGCCATAAATCGTTTCAAGAAAATGATGACCCGCTCCCGTATTCTGATGGAATACAAAGACCGGCAGCAGTTTCTAAAGCCCTCTGAAGAGCGCCGTGAAGCGCACAAAAAGAGTGTGCGTGAAGAGCGCAAGCGTCGCCGCGACGAGTGGAGATAGGCAAAGAGCTTCAAATCAATCTGCTTTTTTTCAAAGCGTCGTCTATACTACGCACGGCGCTGATTTTTAACCCGTTTCTGTCTTCTGCAAAACCCTGCGGAACTACTGCATGACGGAATCCCATGGCTTCGGCCTCTTCCAGTCTTCTGACAAGCTGGGTCACCCGCCTCACCTCTGCACCCAGCCCTACTTCACCAATCATCACCACCGGTTCTGCAGCTGCCTTTCCCGAGAGTGATGACACCAGGGCACTTGCAATCCCGAGATCACATGCGGTCTCGGAGAGTTTCATCCCGCCTGCTACATTCAAAAAAACATCGTGCTGACTGAATTGCCAGCCGCACCGCTTTTCCAGGACCGCAAGCAGCAGCGACAGGCGCCGATGATCAAATCCAGAAGCCGTACGCTGCGGCATTCCGTAGGAAGTCGGTGTCACCAGCGCCTGCACCTCGATAAGCAACGGGCGAGTGCCTTCCATCGAGCAGACGACCGCATTGCCGCTGACTGACGGATCAAACTCGGACAGAAACAGTTCGGACGGATTCGTCACTTCTCTGAGTCCGCCGTTGTCCATTTCGAAAACTCCAACTTCCTGAGCCGGACCAAACCGGTTCTTAAGAGTGCGGAGAATGCGATGGTGGGATTGTTTGTCACCTTCAAACTGCAGCACTGTATCCACCATATGCTCCAGAATGCGCGGACCGGCAAGATCACCATCCTTTGTTACATGTCCGATTGCAATCACCGTAATCTTCTCCTGCTTTGCCAGCTGCATGAGCAGCGCCGCACACTCCCTGATCTGAGCTGTCGTGCCCGGCATACTTTGAATAGTACTATGATATACAGTCTGGATGGAATCAATGACCAGGATACCGGGTTTTTCGCTGCGGACGGTCTCAATGACCTGCATGATCTCCGTCTCGGTATAAATCCGAAGATGTTCCGCCTGGATATCAAGCCGGTGAGCACGCTGTCTGATTTGAGCCAGGGACTCCTCCCCGGAGACGTAAAGCGTCTTTTGTCCGATAAGCATGGATGCACATTGTAATGCAAGCGTACTCTTTCCGATGCCGGGATCGCCCCCGAGCAGCACAAATGAACCAGGCATCAGGCCGCCGCCCAGCACACGGTTAAGCTCAGCCATCCCAACATCCAATCTGTCCGCTTCGGAGATCGGTATTTCATTAAGAGAATAGGGCTTTCTTGCGCCAGTATCTTGCTGCTGAAGCCGGGATTTGTGGGATTTCAGTCCGCTCTCATCCGGTATTACTACTTCCTCAAGAGTATTCCATTGCGAACAGGATCCGCAATTTCCAAGCCATTGCGAAGTCTCCCAGCCACAATTTGAGCAAACATATCGGGTGCGTTTCTTTTTTGCCATCAAGAGTCAGTTGAACCTGATTTTTTTCCTTCCTTGTGTGCATTTACCTGTGAGCTTCCGTCTTTCTTTTTTTCATTGAACGTCTCGACCACTTTGACGTTCAGATACCAGCTCATGGCCATAAGACCCGCACCGACTACCAGATAAAAGCTGATCAACCTCCACATGAAGACCGCAATCCCCAGAAACTCACGCCGCGGCATCAGCGGTCCCTGAAACAGAGCGTACAGACCTTCCAGGCCCCCGCTCCCCCCCGGTGTGGGCATGAACATGCCGGCCAGTGTCATTGCTATCCCTCTTAGAAAAGACAGCAGCACATCCGCCGGAACAAAACTCAGCACAACAATTGCCGGCAGCCAGACTTTTGCCAGCCACGCCAGTGTGGAAAGGGCAAAGGCGTTTATGACAAATGACCTGGGCTTTTTCCGCAATTCGTGAGAATAGGCCTCCAGAACCTCCGCCTCACGCGCCACCTTGTAGCGATGTTTGCGCAGTATGGGCAGGCTGAACACGAAATTAACTGCACGCTTCAGGATATACGGGTTTCGAAACACCCCATATGTCAGAAACGTAGCATAACCGAGCAGTATGATATAAATGAGAAACATCGCACCGTATCCGACCCATCCGGCATTTTCCGGAACTACAGGGTGGAAAATCTCGATTATGAGAAGCATGGGGATCACAAAAACAAGCAACAGCTGATCCAGCATGATACCATATATCACAATGGCACTGGACTCTCCGAGTGACAGATTTTCGCGTGTCATCACATACGTAGCCATCGGTCCGCCGCCGATGGTTGACGGTGTCACCGATGAGGTGAACTCCCAGCACAGAACCACACGAAGCGAGGCTATCCAACTCAGTCGCTGCTCTGACAAATAGCGGATTTTAGCACTTAAAAACCAGATTCTAAGTCCAACAACAAACAGGGCTATGAACAAACCGGGTGTACGGTTCCAATAGAGGCGGTCAAACAGTCCGGGCGAGTACGTCCAGTAGATCAGCAGACCCATGCTCGTAAGACTCAGCAGGATCGATAGAAACAGATACTTGCCGGATATTTGCGGTGATAAGCTTCCATTTTCGGGCTCGCATCCGAATACCGGATTCTTTGCTTTATATTTGCTGACTGTTGACAAAAGTTCTATTTGCTGAATTAACGTATGTGCAGATCACTCATGTAATGTAATGCTGCAGGCTTGCTGTGTTACCAGCCTTATAAAACAAAGAAAAATTATTAAGAAAACAAAAAGGCCTTGCACCTGAGAACCGGTGTGAAACGGATCAGGATACAAGGCCCGAATTTACGGCAATTTTTTGATTCTCTTATCAAATATCAAAAAAACCGGATCAGGCTATGGTGATGTCCTCATCAAGATAAACATCCTGAATCACATTAAGCAATTCAACGCCTTCTTTCATAGGACGCTGGAACGCTTTGCGGCCACTAATCAGTCCCGTGCCGCCGGCACGCTTGTTCACCACCGCCGTCATAGCAGCATCGGCAAAATCGTTTTTACCGGAAGCACCGCCGGAGTTAATCAAGCCGGCACGGCCCATGTAACAGTTGGCCACCTGGTAACGGGTCAGGTCGATCGGGTGATCGGTTGACAGTTCTGAATACATCCGCTCGTCCAGCTTGCCATAGGAGGAATCACCGGCATTAAGTGCCTTGAATCCGCCGTTCACTTCCGGAAGCTTTTGCTTGATGATATCGGCCTGGATGGTCACGCCAAGATGGTTGGCCTGTCCGGTAAGGTCAGCCGCAGCATGGTAATCGACACCATTTACCTTGAACGCATTGTTTCGGGTATAGCACCACAGAATGGTTGCCATGCCAAGCTCATGTGCGTATGCAAATGCCTCGGATACTTCCACGATCTGCCGTGCGGACTCATCTGACCCGAAATAGATTGTTGCTCCAATGGCTGCAGCGCCCATGTTGTACGCTTCATCTATTGTGCCAAACATGATCTGATCAAAAGTGTTCGGAAACGTAAGCAGCTCATTATGGTTGATTTTCACAATAAACGGAATCTTGTGGGCATATTTCCTGGATACGGCACCAAGGACACCATAGGTGGAGGCAACAGCGTTGCAACCGCCTTCATAGGCAAGTTTTACAATGTTCTCTGGATCAAAATATGCGGGATTCTTGGCAAAAGAAGCACCTCCGGAGTGCTCAATTCCCTGATCTACCGGCAATATGGAGAGATAACCGGTTCCCCCGAGGCGCCCGTTGTCGAATAATCGCTGAAGATTACTGAGAACCCGGTTGTTTCGGTCTGAAGGTGACCATATTCTATCCACAAAATCTTTACCCGGAAGGTGAAGTTGATCCTTTGAAATGGTTTTGCACTCGTGATTCAGCAGGCTGTCCGCCTCATCACCAAGCAGCTCATAGATGTTTTTGGTTGCTACTGACATAAATAAACCTCCTAACTGTAGGTATGATTAAATGTATTCCAAACAGATTGCAGATGATTTCTGCATGATTTCAGCGTGTACGTCACGCTTGATTCTACCTATTCCTATATCGCCCCAATATAAAGAATTTAGTGTGAAATCTCTATTAAGAAACCGGCGGCAAGGTTATTTGCCGGTTAAGTTTCTACTTAAAAATGCGTAACTTAACGTGTATTTTCTTGCATGCAACACACTACCAACAAAGCTACATTGAAACGCGAACCTGTACATATCAGCATCACGGATCCCTCCACACCGGGCACCGGCAACCCCGGGCCTCCGGTACTCAGGCCGGGCAGTAATTCTATCGTACTGGCGCCCATGGAGGATGTAAGTGATTCACCCTTCCGGCAAATGTGCCGGGAACAGGGGGCCGATATGGTCTACACCGAGTTTATCAGCTCCGAAGCCATCATCCGCGAATCCGACGCATCCAGGCACAAGATGGCTTTTGAGGAGTCGGAGCGGCCGCTTGGAATACAGATATTCGGCGGACGGGAGGAGGCCATGTACGGTGCTGCAAAAATTGCCGAGGCCAGCAACCCCGACCTTGTCGATATCAATTTCGGATGCCCGGTTTACAAAGTTGTCAAAAAAAACGCCGGATCCGCATGCCTGAGAGATATGGACATGATGGAGCGGATGGCCGGTACAGTCGTTGATGCAACTCAACTTCCGGTTACCGTAAAAACTCGGCTGGGATGGGACGATCACTCCATACGCATTCGTGATGTGGCTCTCATGCTGCAATCGGTCGGCGTCAGGGCGCTGACGGTGCACGCTCGCACCCGCAGTCAGGGGTACAAGGGCGAAGCGCGATGGGAATTTTTCAAATATCTGAAAGAGACGCCCGGACTCGAAATCCCTGTCATCGCCAACGGTGATATCACCACTCCGGAACACGCACGGTATCTGTTGGATGAAACCGGAGTGGACGGACTCATGATCGGACGTGCCGCTATCGGAAATCCCTGGATATTCCGTGATATAAAGCACTATCTGGAAACCGGGGAACTGCTGCCTGCCCCGGCGCTGGATGAGCGCATGCTGATGTGCGCACGACAATTGCGCGCATCCGTCGCCCACCACGGGGAGCGATACGGTGTGATCATGATGAAAAAACACTACGGCAATTACATCAAGGGGATTCGAAACGGAAAACACCTTCGAATGCAAATCATGGAAAAAGAGCGAATGAATGATATCATCGAACTGCTGCTCAATTTCCGTGAAGAGTCAACTGCCCGGATTGCCGTTTGAGCCGTCTGCCTGCATCCGGTTTACAGTGCTAGCCGGTCCGTCCGGATCCATGGCTGAAGCGCCTCGGGAATGGCCAGCGACCCGTCTTCCTGCTGATGTGTCTCCATAAATGCCGCCATCACGCGGGGCAAGGCTAATCCACTACCGTTCAGGGTATGGACAATTTCCGTTTTGCTGTCCTCCTTTTTATGCCGGATCATCATGCGCCGTGCCTGATAATCTTCGAAATTCGAGCAGGAGCTGACTTCCAGCCACTTCTTCTGTCCCGGACTCCAGACTTCCAGATCGTATTTCTTGCTTTGTGTAAAGCCCATATCCGCTGTGCCCATAAGCAGTGTACGGTAAGGCAGCTCCAGGGATTCGAGAAGCTGCTCGGCATCGCGGCGCAGGGATTCCAGCTCATCATAGGAGGTTTCAGGTCTGACCAGCTTTACGAGTTCCACCTTATCGAACTGATGCAGCCGGTTCAGTCCGCGCACATCGCTTCCGTGTGATCCTGCTTCCCGGCGCCAGCACGGAGTGTAGCAGACGTAGCGAATCGGCAGCGCATCGGTTCGCAGCACCTCATCGCGGTGGAAATTGGTAACCGGCACCTCCGCAGTCGGAATGGCATAATATCCATCTCTGGGTACCACATACATCATGTCCTCCTTGTCAGGAATCTGCCCGGTGCCGCGAGCAGATTCCTCATTCACAAAATAGGGTGCCATCAGCTCCACGTAACCTTTTTCCACCGCCTTGTCAATGAAAAACTGGATCAGTGCACGCTGAAGCCGTGCTGCCGGTCCGACATAAAACGGAAATCCGGCTGATGTCACTTTTGCACCTCGATCAAAATCGATCCATCCACCACCCGCTACAAGTTCCCAGTGAGCCTTGAACGATCCGGTTTCCTCATCTGCAAGGGAACCCCAGGTATGGATAATTTCATTACCTGATTCATTCTCCGTCACCGGAACCGAGGCATGCGCTATGTTGGGTATTTTCAGAAGCATATCGTCACGCTTTTTGAGCAGCTCCCTGACTTGCTCTTCCAGTCGTTTGGCTTCCTGTTTCATTTCCCCGGTCTCCCGGATCACTTTCTGTGCCTCTTCCTTTTTACCCTGCCCCATCAGCACACCTATCTCCCTGGCACGCGTATTGCTTTCATTTCTGAGCTGATCAAGCTGATGAACGGTCTTGCGCCATTGTTCATCGGTCTCGAGAACCTGGTCCACGAGTCCGGTTTCGGTTTCCCTTTTGGCCGTCATGGCCTGTTTTACCACATCCGGGTGATGGCGAATTCGCTGAATATCGAGCATATCACAAAATTTTCATAAGTAAACCGTATTATAACGCTGCAAAAGATACGACATAACCTGTTCAAGAGGAACCTGTTTGTACGCTTTTGCCCATCAGAACCCCGCCAGACGGGCTGCAGAGAACCAGGGACATAGCAGCCCAAAAGCTCACATCTTCTTGATTACCTAATTTTTTTAGGTTATTATGGAATAACAACACAACTTGTTTAGAAAACATATAGAAAAAACACAGCATGCATCATCTGGATGATATTGACATTGCCATCCTCAAGCACCTGCAAAAGAACGGACGTGCACAGCGCAACAAACTGGCAAAAATTGTAAATCTATCCGTTCCTTCGGTTTCGGAAAGAATGCGCAAACTTGAGGAAAAGAAGCTTATTGACGGCTACCATGCCATACTGAACCCCGTTAAATTCAATTTCGACATAGCCGCATTTATATTTGTGGAAGTGGACAATTCAAGTTTTCATGCTTCATTTGTGGAGAAGGCCGTTCTTGAACCTGAAATTCAGGAATGCCACTCCATTACAGGAGACGGCTCCCATTTCCTGAAAATAACCACAAGAAACACCGCTTCACTTGAAAAACTTCTTTCACGAATCCAGTCGTGGGAAGGAGTGAAAAAAACCAGATCCAATATTGTTTTATCCTCGTTCAAACAGACACGGGAGATCCCTCTGGAATCCAGCAGGGAATTGTCGAAATCCTGAGTTTTTCATGCGCTTGCTTATCCGGATACTCCCGGGGATCATTTTTTTTCTGTTCCACACTGCCGGTGAAGCTCAGGGCCTCCGCACGTTCGGAATAGTCTATCAGGAATCTGAAATCAGCCGGCTTACCCAGAATGAGATCATACAACTGCATGAGGCCGGTATCCGCTGGCTCCTTGTACAGGAAGCGATGTCGGATACCCAGCGTCTATCGGTGCACGAGGCCGGCTTTTCTATGCTCGTCATGGTACCTGAATTTTTCCCCATCCCTTACCGGCTTACCCATACATCGTTCCGTTATTTTGAGAGAAGCGATTCACTTTTAAGCTTTTACCACCATGACCCTGCAGTAAAAGGCATTGGCCTGTTTGCCTACGGTAAGTGGCAGAGCGAATCATTGCCGCACAGACTGCAGCAGCTGGCCGAGCCCTATCTGGATGAGCGGCTCCTGTTCACACTTGACACCCGACCTCACCCGGACGGCAATCGGCGTCCTTTTGACGGCCTGGTGCTTATGACCCGTTCGTCTGACCACCTCAGATCACAGCTCGACCAGAATCCGGCACTTGCCGGAATCCTCTATGCGCCGGAAAATCCCGCCCTTGATCTGCGTGATTTCCAGGAGGTGCTCCAGCTTCTGGATGAACACCGCGAAATTCCTGTGTTCTTCCAACGAAACTGGTTTTTTGCCAACATAGCCGGTGAAAACCAGGTAACTGATTATGACCTCGCACGCATCACCAGCTTCTATTTCAGGGTCCCGGATGCACACCTTGCCAATCCTCCTCCCCGTAGTTCGGATTATGTGATAAACTGGTCGATGTTTCTGCTTTTCCTTTATTGGCTGCTGTATGCTCTGTATTTCCGCGTGAATCCACTTTACCGCAAATCGATAAGCCGCTTTTTTCTCAATTATGACTTTTTTGTAAATGACATTCTGATGCGAAGGATACGCTTCACAAGTGATGCGGTTGCCGTTTTCCTGTTATCCTGCCTTTTGTCCGGGATCATGGGTTTTGCCACTGCGGATTTGTTTCTGGATCCGGTTGCCAGACAGGCACTGCTTCACTATACTCCCTTATTACCCTACAACTGGGACCATGCCTCCGTCTTTTTCCTGATTTTTTTTGGAGTGATGGCCCTAATTCTTGGCATTAAAATATCATGGTTGCGTATTGCAAACAACCGGCATGCAAACACTTCGCAAATTGCAACGTTCGTGCTGTGGCCTCAGCACCTCAATTTTGTCACAGCAAGTGCAGGCATCATCTTTCTACGCTCATTCCCTGAAGCCATTGTAGTCATTGTCATGTTAATCACTTTTCTGGTCATAACACTTGGCAGCTTCTTCACCACTGCTTACAATATGAGGAGGATTTATCCAACCTCACCGCTCTACATGGCTACAACCTACGCACTGTTTGTCCTTTTTTCGGCAACTGTCATCTCCTGGCTTGTTTTTGGTCTGGATATCATTCAGGCCTGGAGCCTTGCTGCCTCCCTCTCCTCGCCGTAATTCTGATTGCTGATTCACTAATTCAGGGTTCTATCTGAAAATAAATTCATCATCCGGACCGGCTGCGCATCAACCAATACCTTTCCGCATACGCGCCACCGGTATATTGAGCTGTTCACGGTATTTGCTGATGGTCCGGCGGGCAACGGGATATCCCTTCCGTAAAAAAGCATCGGCAAGTGCCTGATCACTAAGCGGATTCATCTTGTCCTCTTTGCTTACCAGATCAAGCAGGATATTCTTGATCTCCCGGTTTGATACGGACTCCCCGGTCCCGGTTTCCATGCCCTCATTGAAGAAATACTTCAACTCATAGACACCAAACGGCGTCTGGACATATTTCCCGTTCACTACCCGTGAAACGGTGGAAATATCCATCTGTATGCGTTCCGCCACATCCTTCAGAATCATTGGCCGGATTCCCATGCCGGTTTTGAAGAATTCTTCCTGCAGGGCAACAATGGTTGTCATCACCGACATCAGTGTATTTTTCCGCTGTTGGATGCTCTCTATGAACCAGCGGGCCGAGTCCATTTTATCCCGGATAAACTGCCGTGTTTTGTCATCATCCGTATTCCCGCTGCCCTTGCTTATCGAATCCCACATCTCCTTATAGTGCCGGGAAATACGTACACTCGGCACATTCCTGTGGTGCAGACGAATCACAAACTCACCAGCTTCGCTGCCCGATTCTTCCATGGACTCTTCAAAGTACACTTCAAAATCCGGTACAATAAACTGTTCCGGATTGAGGTATTCATCCGATTCTCCGGGCTTGGGATCCAGAAGCATGATGAGCTGATTAGCCTGTTTCAGCTGCTCCTCGGATATATTCAGTTTTCGGAGAATTTTGTCATAGTGCTTCTTTTTAAAGTACGGCCAGGCCTTGTCCAGAATCTCCAGGGCCAGATCCCGGGCCGGACGCCCCGGCTCCATGAGTTCCAGCTGTACCATCAGGCATTCGCGCAGGTTTCTGGCCGCTATTCCGGGTGGGTCCAGACGCTGAATGTGATGCAGGACCTCCTCGGCCTCGGCATATGTCACCATCACTCCATCACTGAAGGCTACGGCATCAATGATGGAGTCAAGATCCCTCCGCAGGTAGCCGTCGGGATCAACGGAGCCAATGATCTCGGCTGCCACTTTTTGCTGACGTTCATCCAGGTCAAGAAGCTTTGTCTGCTGTTCCAGCTTTTCCATTAACCCGGATTTATAGGGCTTGGGAACATCTTTCCATTCATCCTGACCGCTATTATATGCAGGTACATATTCCTCGTCACCATCCTGGAAATAGGTCTCCCAGTCGATTTCCCTGCTGTCATCGACCGATGCCTGTTCATCAGATTCATCGGTCACCTGCCCTTCAGCATCCGGCATGTCCGTTGTTTCCATATCGCCTGCAGTTTCCGGGGACTCATCAGAGTCCGGATCAGCTTCATTCCCGGTTTCGACTATGTCAGCAGTTTCATCATCATCCGGATCCATGCCGATATCATCGTCCAGCTCCAGCACAGGGTTCTGCTCTATTTCCTGCTTCACCCGCTGTTCAAGTAACAGGGTAGGCAGCTGCAGCATCTTGATATACTGTATCTGCTGAGGCGAAAGTCGCTGTTGCAGCGTCTGGCTTTGCCGTACTGATTGAGATTGTCTCATCATGCCATAACCCCGTTTTTTTCCCGGACTTCTTCGCAGGCCTTTAAGAATTCGGAATACCATGCACTTCCGTAAGCCCGGGTAAGGGCATCCTTCAGGAAATCGGAGAGAAAAATGCCCTCATTTGTTCCACGTTCACAGGCAGCAGCACAAAGTGACGGTACATATTCCAGATTCAGGTAATCCAGATTGCCAACTTTCGTCACCCTGACAGGGAACAGATGGCAGCTTAACGGTTTGATCCAGCTAAATTCACCTCGC
This sequence comes from Balneolales bacterium, assembly GCA_007134845.1. Taxonomy (GTDB): domain Bacteria; phylum Bacteroidota; class Rhodothermia; order Balneolales; family Natronogracilivirgulaceae; genus SKNL01. Next base: position 8,588 of record SLKA01000003.1, on the reverse strand, counting down.
TGCCATGCTTTTTGTATTGCGCAAATGGCAACATCGTTCTCATCATAGGTTACAAATACACACTCCTGTCCATCAGTGCAGTTCAGTTCAGGCGCCTTGTATCCGTTTTTTATAAGCCCCTCTGCCCTTACCACCTCCCTTGCTCTGGGTCGCAGTTCCGGCTGCAGCATTTTCCATGCCTTGTTCAGAACAGGAGTTTCATTTTGCGTTACGGGAGCGCCCGAATCACCCACGACACAGCATCCTCCCTTGCACCGGATAAGGTTGCATGCAAAGCGAAACATCGCAATGTCATCGGAAATAATGGCGTGTTGTACCTGAAACATAAATAAATCCTGCAGTCCTGAAATTGCGTAAGGGATATCCTTGAAAAGGATAACGTCTGCTGTAAAATATGCAAAAATATGCTATGTCTTACCATTCACTGAGTGCGAATTTCTTTCCGGGCCTCTGAACGACGAGTCCGTCCAGCTCCAGCTTGAGCAGAACCGGCAGCAGGGTATGAACAGCTGATTTCAGCTTACGTGAGAGCGCATCAATGTGCAACGTCTGCTTTGATAGTAATTGAATGATTTTATGTTCTTTTGGATCAAGTCTGCGGTTGCCTGCTTTGTCAAAAGTGCGGCTATGGGTGGTATCTGCCCCGTTTCCTGGTTGTTCCTTTGGTTTCGCAACACGAACACCGGGCGGCAGCTCTGCCGCAATATCATCTGCATTTATGACCAGCTTTCCCCAGCCTCTCTGGATAATAAGGTTGCAGCCCTCACCTTTCTCGTTTCTGATGTCGTGGGGTACTGCGAAAACCTCACGACCCTGTTCAAGTGCGAGATCAGCTGTTATCATACTCCCGCCTTTTATTCCCGTCTCTGTTACAATCACTCCAAGGGACATTCCACTGACTATTCGGTTGCGAACCGGAAAATGGTGCGCATCGGGCTTGGTTCCCGGTGGATACTCGCTGATGAGCGCCCCTCCATTATTCATGATACTGTAGGCGAGTTGACGATTACCGGTGGGATAAACACGGTCGAGTCCGCACCCCAAAACAGCAACGGTGCACCGGCTCCTTTTCAGTGCAGCGTTATGCGCCAATGCATCAATGCCATGAGCCAGACCGCTTACCACACCGGCTTGCATATTATCAATCAGCTCAAAGGTCAACTTTATGGTCACTTCCCGTCCCGCTTCTGAGGGTCTGCGTGTCCCCACAACAGCCAGGAATTCATTTTTCAGTGCTTCCGGCTCTCCCTTGACCCACAATACAGCCGGCGGATCATAGATATGGTGCAGGCGGAAGGGATAGCAGTCATCGAGCGGCGTTACCAGCGCCATCCGGTGTTTTCGGGTCATCATAAGCAGCCGGTCGACCTCATCCCACTTCCGAAAATTCCTGATGGAACGGGCCACCGTTGCTCCAATCGTTGAAACTGAAGAAATTTCCGCCCATTTTTTTGTAAAAACAGACATCGGTTCCGGAAAGTGTTCAAAGAGTTTCCGGATCCTGCCTCCACCAACTGAAGGTATCATTGAAAGGGCGAGGCTTGCCCTTACATAAGCTTCTCTTGCACCAGAATCTTCTCTTGCATCCGAATATTTTTCCCGAACAGGCTCCTCCCTATTCGTTGTTCTCTTTGCCATGCAACAACTCCCAGATACGTTCTTTCAGTGCATCCAATTCGAAGCCGGATACAGCTGATACCGGCACGTAATTTACGTCCAATTCGGGTTCTTTGTCCAGTTTGTGTTCCTGAAACAGATCAAGATGTGTAATAGCCACCAGCCTGGGTTTGTCAAGCAGGTCTTTCCGGTAAGCGTAAAGCTCATCACACAATATGCGGTACTCCTCTTCCACATCACTCATCCCGTTAATGACAAACAGCAGGATCTTGTTTCTTTCAATATGCCGCAGAAACTGCAGGCCAAGCCCTTTTCCTTCATGAGCCTTTTCAATGATCCCTGGTATATCGGCCATCACAAAACTGCGATGATCCGGCATCTGAACCACTCCGAGGTTCGGTTCAAGCGTCGTAAAAGGATAGTCGGCGATTTTGGGCCTGGCTGCCGAAAGTGAGGACAAAAGCGTACTCTTACCGGCATTCGGAAATCCGACAAGTCCGGTTTCTGCAATAAGTTTCAGTTCGATTTCAACCACAACCTCCTCGCCCGGCTCACCGGGCTGGGCATAGTCAGGAGTCTGGTTGGTTGCCGTCTTGAAGTGGGTGTTTCCCAGACCGCCCCTGCCTCCCTGAGCCAATACAATCCGCTCCCCCGGCTCCACCACTTCCCCGATAAAGCGACGCGTCTCACTTTCATAAGCGACTGTCCCGAGAGGCACACGAAGTGTGATATCTTCCCCTTTTTTGCCAGTTTTTTGTGATGATCCCCCGGGCTGCCCCTTTTTTGCCTTCAGAAACTTCCTGTATCTAAGATCAAGCAATGTGTTCATATGGGCATCACCTTCCAGCATGATGCTGCCGCCATTACCGCCATCACCCCCATCAGGACCGCCCCGGGGTACAAATTTTTCCCTGCGGAAATGCGCCATTCCGGCTCCGCCATCACCGGCCTTCAGATACAATTTCGCGTAATCAGCAAATCTCATATGATCAGAATTCTCTGGTAGGTGTGCAATATCTGTTTGGAATAATAAACAAAAGCAGACTGTCAGTCAGCCTTGAATTGTCTCTCTTTTGTGCGAACAGTCACCTTTTCATGCTTCCCCCCGCAATAATCCGCATTGTTATCATCAGACCCCTGTTAACCCGGAAGGAGATTTACCGGGATCATTCCTCATATTTATGAAGGAGGATTTTCAACAGCTTTGAGAGCCGGTTCTTCATTTTGTTTCGCGAGACAATAAAATCCAGGAATCCATGCTCAAGAAGATATTCTGATGTCTGGAATCCATCGGGCAGATCACGACCGATGGTCTGCCGGATGACACGCGGACCTGCAAAACCGATCAGAGCTCCGGGTTCGGCAACATTGAAATCACCGAGCATGGCGAAACTGGCGGTTACACCTCCTGTTGTCGGGTTGGTCATCACCGATATGAAGGGCACCTTCTCCTCATGAAGCAGCGCAAGCCTGGCAGAAGTCTTGGCCATCTGCATAAGACTGAGCACGCTCTCCATCATCCTGGCTCCGCCCGATTGGGATATGATGATCAGCGGAATCCTCTTTTCCCTGGCATGGTCAATGGCCAGTCCGATCCGTTCGCCCACAACCGATCCCATGCTGCCGCCAATAAATCGGAAGTCCATACAGGCTAATACGATATCAAGACCGCGCATTTTGCCTGTTGCAACTTTGACGGCATCAGTCAGGCCGGTTTTTTTCTGCGTCTCCCTGATTCGGCTTTCGTATGTTTTGCGGTCTTTAAATAAAAGGGGATCAACCGGTCGGATGTGATCGCCCATCCCCTCATATTTTCCTTCATCAAAAAGCAGCTGGAAGTAATCGTCACTGCCGATTGGAAAATGATAGCCGCTTACAGGATCCACCCAGCTGTTTTCTTCCAGTTCCCTGCGGTGAACCGTCTCACCTGTAGCCGGAACTTTTACCCAAATCCCTTCCGGCATTTCTTTGGGTGATTTGGTGACAATATTCAGATCTTTTCGCTCGAACCAACTCATAACTGTATGTTTTTCCTGTTCAATCGCTGCTGCTGAAAACTCCTTACAGACCGGTGTAATAATAAGGCTCAAAATGTTCCGGTGCGACTTTTTTTATCAATTTATCCAATTGACTGAGAGGAATGCGGTCCAATGCACGTAAAACGGGCACTGCGCTTATGACATCAGATTCATCAAGCATCGGCAGACTGCCGGTGATTCCGGATGTAACTCCTGTAAGCTGCTTCAGACGCTCAACACCGGTTCCAACCAGCAACCGTCCCGATTTCCATATTTCCAGCACTTCCTCAAGCTCCCGCACAGCCACAACCGATTCCGGTTCAACCCCTTCGCCCTGAAATCTCCATGACTGGTGATAAAGATGATTCCTGCGGGCGTCCATGACGGCGTCGCACCCCATAAAACCAGTGTCAGAATCGCCAGAAGCTTTCATCATTCCATTTCCATATCCGGCCGGCTTCACATTATTTTGATCCCTCACTACCGATTGCCTTGCTCCCAAGGCAAATGCACCCAGGGTGTGACATGCATACAGGGCAACACCGGTCTCAAACAACAACCCTTTTGCGGCACTGCCCGCCACTCTCAAACCGGTATAGGAACCCGGTCCGGCACTGATGATCACTGCCCCAAGGTCGGGAACTTGCAAACTGTGCTCACGGAGGAGTTCATCGATAAAAACAAACGTGCGTTCCGAATGCACACCCTTCCCTTCGGCCCGTTTTTCATAAAGCGATCCATCCGGCAACCGTAATGCCACCGAACAGACCGGTGTTGCCGTTTCAATGGATAGTACTGACCTGGAAGCTTCTATCATATCATTTTCACCATAATCATTGGCGAATTGATTGAGATTCTGTTCATCTGACGCATTAGTCACGGGAGAATTGTTCGTAATGCTCCTGCAGTTCAGCAGTATCCTTGTGACCACTGTAGATCAAATAGCGGACCCTTAACGTCAGCTCATTCCCTTTTTCCAGCAAATAAGTCCCCTCGTCGTCCAATCCCGCCACGTCTTTCATCGCGAAGAAATTGCAACCGACCAGACCGTAATCCCGCACATGCCATGCCGGAAGTCGAAAATTATCCGGATGCGAGAATAAAGTGATGCCCAAAACACCCACTCCTTCAACCTTTCCCGAATAGTCCATCCATGGGACTGGTGTGCCATAGACGGCTCGTTCCCCTGTCTCGCCAAATGCATTGGTCAGCATTCCCGCCCTGTTACCCTGAATATCAGTACGAATGCGAAATGCGAACAGTCCCTCTTTATCATCGCCAAAGGTAACATCTCCGTACGATGCCTTGAATGTAACGGTCTGATCGAAGAAGCGTGCTGATGACGGAGTATCAAAAAATGTGTACTCACGAATTTCATCAACAACCGGGTTTCCCCGGTCATCCACCCAAATATTTTGCGCCCGTATGGAACCCCGCAATTCACCTGATGCGACTTCAATCTCGTTTGTGATTACCGGCTCATTGTGCCAGTGATCAAATCCGTTGACATCACCAAACGCTGTCCAAATGGATTGATGATGCGGATGATCGTTGCTTTCAGGATCATCTTCTCCCATTGGCCAGTTTCTTGTTACGGTACTACCGTCCCCGGAATATACGGGCCAAAGGAATGGAATGCGATGATCCTCGTGAAACCGGTACGTTGTAAAGTGTTTGCCCCGAATAAAGACCGCGGCTTTGCCATTTTCCTTGTCCAGTTCCACATGAACATTCGGTGCCGACATATTTTCAGTGGCTGTGCCTTCGGGAAAAGAACCAGAAACCACCCATAAAAATGTGCCTGTTAGCATTACAGCAAGCAACGCCAAACCCGTATTCCGATACATATCGTTCTGATTTTCTTAAAATTTTCGTTGACACCATAAAGTAACAGAATAAATATATCGTTGCAGGAACAGATTGCAAAGGATAAAAGACAATCTTGACAGCGGTTAAACATGGACCAAATACGATCAGGGATATCCCCGTGAAACCCTGACCGCCTTATTATTCATACCGCAGCGACTCAACAGGATTGACCAAGGCCGCCCGGCGCGCCGGAAAGACTCCTGCTGCCAGTCCGATCATGGTGAGCACGCCGCTGGTCATAATCATCGCATCCGTGGTAAGCACCGGATTGCCCAGAAAATCAGCCACACCTCCCTCAAGGTTCAAACTCTGAACACCAAAAATCAACCCTGATGAGATAAGGACACCCGCAACGCCGCCTAACATGCAAATAAAGAGGGCCTCGAAAATAAACTGAGAAATGATGTGACGGTTTTGTGCACCGATCGCTTTTTTGACTCCGATCTCACGGGTTCGCTCTTTTACAACCACATACATGATGTTGGCCACACCGACACCTGCAATAAGAAGGGTGAAAAATCCAACAGAGAAGAGGAATACCTTGACACCCAGGGCGACCTGTGACTGTATGCGCTCTGCCTCGATGAAATCCCATACCCCTATCGCCTGTTTGTCATCGGCATGGAACCGGTATTTTCGGGACATAATTTCCCGCACACGGTATTCCACGCGTTCCTGATGCCCCGGGTCGGACGGACGGATCAGGATAGATCCCACACGAGATGGATTGTAAGTCTGCCGGTACGTGGTGTGGGGGATGATGGCCCTGCGAGCATCCGGACCGTTATTCATCGCCATCTGCATTTTTTCCTGCATTACGCCGACAACGGTATAGGGGTTGTTATCTATAATCAGGCGGCTTCCAATGGCATTGCCCTCAGGGAAAAGCTGGCTGGCCACTTCAGGGCCCAGAAAAACCACACGACGCTGCTCCGCGACATCACGCGCATTGATAAATCGTCCGCCGGCCGCCGGATACATCGAACGCATCTCATCAAAACTGGCATCAACTCCTTCCATATATGTGTTTGTTGTTGCGTAGTCCGACCTCAAACTTACACTTCGCCCGTATTGGGCAGAGATCAACTCGATTTGCGGAATGGAACGGCGCAGGATACCAATATCCTCTTCGGAAAAACGAATGCGCCGCCCGACATCAAGTCCCTCATATGACCGGCTGGTTTGGCCTCCGTAGAACATCATCACCTGATTACCGCCGCCACGCAGCCCCTCCATCATTCGCATGCTGAGCCCCTCGCCAAAAGCAAGAAGGGTGATTACGGCAATCGTACCCCAGCAGATAGCTATTATGGTGAGACTCGTACGGAGCTTCTGCTTTCGCAGGTCCTGTAAAAATTCACTGATCAGGTTGGTCCACATGGCTCATTTCTGCTTTTTTTCGTTAATTTTATGTAGTGTTATACAATGGCCCGGCTATTCGCAACTCCGGCTATTCGCAGCTTTTGAATTCACAGGAATTCTACTTGAGACATTCAACAACATTCAGCCGGGAAGCGCGGAGTGCCGGCATCCAGCCTGCAGCAAGACCGATAACCGTGAGCACAAAGAAAGCGATAAGCCCCACGCCCGGAGTAAACTGAGGTGTCCCGACATATTCTTTTATTGGGATATACTGCATGGCGGCAACAATGCCCCAACCGATGAGGTAGCCGATGGCTGCACCCATACCGATCAGCAGAAATGTTTCTCCGAAAAAATGTGACAAAATGGTGCTGCGCCTGGCTCCGACCGACCGGCGTATTCCGATCTCCTTCATGCGTTCTTGCACCACCACAAACATGATATTGGCCACACCGATGCCACCGACTGCGAGAGTCACAAAGCCGATAATCCCTAGAAAAGAGTTGAAGCCGATGAAGAACCATCTGATGAAGGACCAGAACTCGCTGGTATCCCAAATCAGCAGGGCATCGGTGTCGGCAGGGTCAAACCGGTGGCGTTGTGAAATAATAGCCTGCACTTCGTCTTTCACATGGCTTCCGCTTCGGGGATCATCCAGCTGATAGAGAATGTTGCTGATGATATCTGTTCCGAAAAGCGTCGAAAACGTAGTCATTGGAATAAACGCCCGGTCGTAGTCACGCTGCCCATAGGACGAGTTTTGGCTTTTGGACTGCATCACGCCGATAACAGTGAATGGAGTCTGGTTGACAAAAATCTGTTTCCCGATCGCATCTTCATCATCGAAAAGCAGTTTCTTTAGCTGGTCACCGATAAAAATGACCCGGCGCTGTTCTGTGATATCACGCTCATTGATCCATCGCCCGCCCTCCTGTTCGAAAATGTTCCGCATTTCGGAATAGATCACCGGCACTCCGGTCAGCTGTGGAGTATTTCTCCGGTCACCATACCGCAGCTCCGCCTGCCATGTGGTGTACTCAGGGGCAATTTTACTGATTTGCGGAATGTTCTGCCGGAGCGCCCAGACGTCACTTTCACGAAAGCGGATAGGTCGCCCGACTCCATAACCCTCGAATGGCTTGGTTGTCTGCGAACCGAAAACCAGCACAATCTCCTCGCCCATGCCCCGGAAATTCAGCCCCATCTGTTCACGGAAGCCCATTCCGAACGCCAGCAGTATGATCAGGGTTGCTGTTCCCCAGACGATACCAAAAAGGGTCAGGAACGTACGCAATCGCTGTTTTTTAATGGTTTGGAAGAAATCTTTCAGGAAATTCATTGCAGATGAATGGCGGCTGGTTCAGTATTGAAAGCTCAGTTTCTGTGATAATTGATAGAATGCGGTAATTGAATGAATATGATGTCTGTTGACATGGAGGGTCATCAGTTGGCAACCAGTGTTCGGATCGGTTTTTCAAGCACTTTGTCACCTTCCTCAAGCCCCTCTACAACCTCAACGTTGATGGCGTCACTGAGTCCGAGCCTGACTTCCTTCTCAGTCCGGCCGTTTTCACCTTTCGAAGGGATGCTGACAACACTTTTATCATCGTTGTACGTGACAAGACGCTCGGGGATGATCAGCACATCCTCACGACGATCGATCACCACGTTGGCATTGGCCGAATAACCGGCCCGCAGTACACGGTTATCATCATCTGTGAT
>SLKA01000008.1 GCA_007134845.1 Balneolales bacterium | reverse complement strand
CCGGCTCATTGACTGATCCCATTGCATGGGTGCTTTTTGCCATTGTTTTTCTGTGGCAGGTTCCCCATGTGATAGCCATCGCCTGGCTGTGCAATGACGACTACCGAAGCGCCGGTTTCTGCATGTTGCCGGAAAGTGACAAAAATGGATTGATCTCTGCACTAACCGTTACGGGCTGCCTCATCCTTCTTATTCCGGTAAGCATTTTTCTCTACGTCTACGGGGTGAACAGCCTTTTCTATCTCATTGGCGCCGTCTCAGCAGGACTGCTGTTCCTCTACTTCGGTCTCCGGTTTCAGCTGGTCCGTTCCAAGGACAATGCCCGGAAAGTTCTCTATGGTTCGCTGATTTACCTCCCTGCCATATGGGTTTTGATCCTGGCTGATCTGTTCTTCGCCTGGGTATTCTGATTTTTTCCCAGTGCCAACTCACACCTGTTTACAGCCTTTCAGCCGGATACATCAGGCCCAAAAAAACACCCGGATCAACGATCATTGAAATCGCCAACCCGGGTGATATTAGATAGTAACACAATAGCAGCGTTTCAACTGCCGGCTGCTTTCAAGCAGTTCAATCAGTTGCTTTACTCTGTAAAGCCGCCTTTCGTCATTTTAATCGGATCCAGAGCCTTGTCAAGTTCGGATTCGGAAAGGTCGGTCATTTCAAGCGCCACTTCCTTGAGCGGCCGGTTTTCAGCAAAGGCCGCCTTGGCAATTTTTGCTGCCAGATCGTAGCCGATGATCGGATTGAGTGCCGTCACAAGAATCGGGTTTTTTCCAATCTTGTCAGCGATATCATCCTTTTTGACGATTATGCCGGACACCGACTGATTGGCAAAATTTCGCGCGACATTGGCCAGCAGCACAATACTCTGGTTCAGGTTGTAACCCACAACCGGAAGCATCACATTCAGTTCAAAATTGCCTGACTGTCCGCCTATCATGATGGTCGCATCATTGCCAATGACCTGGGCACAAACCATGGTGACCGACTCCTCGATCACGGGATTCACCTTGCCCGGCATGATCGACGAACCCGGCTGCAGCGCTTTGAGCTGAACTTCACCAAGCCCGCTGTTGGGACCGGAATTCATCCAGCGCAGATCGTTGGCCATCTTCATGAGCCCAACGGCAATGGTCTTCAGCTGTCCGCTGGTCTCAACCGGTGCATCGACCGTCGCCTGCGCCTCAAAATGGTCGACAGCCTCGGCGAACGACTCACCTGTGAGCTCGGACACTTTTTGCGCAAAACGCTTGCCAAACTCCTCGTGGGTGTTTATCCCGGTGCCAATCGCGGTACCTCCCTGCGGCAGCTCGCGAAGGCGTTCCAGTGCAGATTCAAGCCGCTCTACTCCGAGCTGCAACTGCCGCTCGTATCCGCCAAACTGCTGTGCGATGGTAAGTGGCATCGCATCCATCAGGTGGGTACGGCCGGTTTTCACCACATCGGCATACTCCTGGCCTTTATCATGGAATGCCATGCGCAAATGGTCAAGTGCCGGGATCAGCTGCTGTTTGACCGCAAGAAGGGCCGAGACGCGAATAGTCGTAGGGAACACATCATTCGAGCTCTGGCCGAAATTGACATGGTCATTGGGATGGATTTTTACATCGGCACCATCCTGCTTCACCAGAAAGTTGGCACGGTTTGCAATAACTTCATTTACATTCATGTTGGTGGACGTGCCGGATCCGGTCTGGAATACATCCACAACAAAATGGTCATCCAGTTCGCCGTCAATCACCATTTGAGAGGCTTTGACGATATATTTCGCCACGTTATCGGGAAGCATTCCCAGTTCATCATTAACCAGTGCGCAGGCCTGCTTTACGTAGCCAAGAGCCTGTATGAAGGCACGGTCAAAGCGCATTTCGCTTATCGGAAAATTTTCTTTCGCCCGCTGGGTCTGAGCAGCATAAAATGCATCCTGAGGCACCTGTACCTCACCCATCGAGTCTTTTTCAATTCTGTATTTTGTCATAGTCGAAGTCCTTAATTGTGAACAGATTACTGATATATTTCAGTGCAACAGAAGATGCAAATCTGAAATGAATTAATAATGAATCAGCTCTTCGAGAGCTGCTTTTATATCCTCATCACCGGGAAGGACATAATTTTCCAGCGGGGGTGCGTAGGGAATAGGTGCGAATTTCGCAGCCACCCTTTTTACCGGGGCATCCAGATAGGAGAAAGCCTTGTCGGCGATCTGGGCAGCGATCTCAGCTCCGAATCCCATAAACTCATGATCTTCGTGCAGAACCAGAACGCGATTGGTTTTACTTACCGACACGAGAATGGTTTCGGAATCCAGCGGCAGCATGGAGCGGATGTCAATGACTTCAATCTCAATCCCCTTTGATGCATATATTTTTGCAGCATTGAGTGCTTTCTGCACCAACGCACCATAGGTCACAATCGTCAGGTCACTTCCTTCACGTGCAACAGCCGCCTTTCCCAGCGGAACCAGGTAGTCACTTTCAGGCTCCGGTCGTCGGGCAAATCCCTGGCGATAAAGACCTTTATGTTCCAGGAACAGAATCGGATCATCGCTTCGGATGGCCGTTTTGAGCATTCCCTTGGCGTCGGCAGCGTTGCTTGGCATCACCACCATCAACCCCGGGAAATGTGAGAATGTGGATTCGATGTTCTGACTGTGACAGAGTCCGCCGTGGATATACCCCCCCACAGGCACCCGAATGACCATCGGGCAGCTGAAATGATTGTACGATCTGTAACGCAGGGAGTCTATCTGGTTCTTTATCATCTCCATGGCCGGCCAGATATAGTCCCCGAACTGAATTTCCGTTATCGGTTTGATACCGTGAATCGCCAGTCCGCATGCCGTACCCAGAATCGAAGCCTCCGACAACGGTGAATTGTAGCACCGTTTCACACCGAATTTCTCGGTAAGCCCGCGTGTCGCCGTAAAGACACCGCCCTTGCCTCCGGCTACATCCTCTCCGAAAACCACGATGTTCTCGTCACGCTCCATCTCCTCGGCCATGGCATGATTTATGGCATCCACCATTACAATCGGATCACCGGAAGGAGACGTCTTCTCAAATTTCAGGTCAGGCGGATTTTCAGACAGCACATTAAGCAGGGCCTCTTCAGGCTTTGGGTCTTTCTGCTTCATGCACCATTCCGTGTCTTTATCGACCTGCTCAAACACATCGCGGGACAACTGATCAAGCTCATCTCCGGTTGCCATATCCGAGGAAATCAGCTTATGACGAAGCTTCTCCAAGGGATCATGCAGCAGATCATTTTCGAGATCCTCGGAATCACGGTATTTTTTCTGGTCGTCTGATGAGGAGTGCGGCACCAGGCGGACGACATGCGCATGTACAACAGAGGGGCCATCCCCCTTTCTCGCCCGCTCCACAGCCTTTTTCATGGCGGCATGTGAGTTGAAGAAATCGGTCCCGTCGACCTCGAATATTTTCAGATTCTCAAAACCGCGTACGGTCTTGGAAATACTCTTGTTGCTGGTTTGCTCATTTACGGGTACGCTGATGGCATATTTGTTGTCCTGGATCACAATGACCACCGGCGCCTTGCACCTGCTGGCCCAGTTGAGCAGTTCAAAAAAGACTCCCTGCGATGTTCCACCTTCACCAGTCGAGATGTAAGTCACTTCATCGGCCTCCTTGAACATGGATGCCTGCGCAAGCCCGAGTCCGGGAAGGAAATTGGCGCCAATAGCACTTGAAGCTGAGACAATATGGTGTTCCCGGCTGTTGAAGTGGGACGGCATCTGTCTGCCGGCCGAGGGGTCGGTCATCTTGCTGAGATGTGACGAAAGAATGTCCCGGGATGTCAGTCCGAATCCAACCGAAAATGCAAGATCACGATAGTAGGGAAACGCCCAGTCCTTTTTTTTCGTGAGCGCCCATGCCGATGCGAGCTGGACAGCTTCATGTCCTGAACAACCGATATGAAAATGACCCCTGCCCTGTTTCAGAAGTATCAGCATCTTTTCATCGAGCCTTCTGACCAGCAACATGTTCCTGTAGACATCCAGCACCTGTTCCCGTGAGAATGAGGTTATCGGAGTTGATCGAATTTTGAAATCTGAATTATTCTGAACCAGCGATGGCAGCCTGGTCAATGTCTTTACAGTCATAGGTCAGATTTAGTGGATTTAAAACACCAAACGATATTTTGCAGGGCTTTTAAAAAAAGGCAAAAAAACGCTCTTTTACAAATCAGGCTATCGGCTGCCCGTACAGGCGGTAAGTCTTTTCTTTATAACCGCCCAGGCGCTCAACTACCCTCAGGATTCCGGTGTTGGTTTCCAGAAGCCATCCGACTTCTGCTGATGTAAAGTTTCTTGGGAGTCCGTTGACTATCGCCTCCCTTGTAAGCAGAGCATCTATGCCCCGCCCCTGGTATTCCGGCACCACACCCATCAGAGCAGTCCGGATGGCATTGATCTTGCGGCGATACCAGAGCAGCTTCATAAAACCGGTTGGGAAAAGTGTCCCATTCATTTTCTCAAAAACCTGGTTGTAATCGGGCAGGGCAATGGAAAAACCCACCGGCTCTCCATTGACTTCTGCAACATGGGCAAAATCGGTGTCGATGATCATTTTCAGATCTTTGGCAAGGTGAGTCAGCACATCCAGACTCACCTCATAGAAACCCCAGTTTTTCGACCAGGCTTGATTGAAAAGGCGATGTATGATCTGCACTTCTTTGTCAAAAGCTTTCAGGTTCACGCGACGCACTACAAGACCTGGAGTCCTTTTCTTTACAATTTCCAGAGCGCGTTCCATCCGGTCAAGCCGTACATTATCCGAGGTCACTTTATAGGCAAATAGATCCATCTCTTTTTCCAGACCTGCCTTGCGGATCATCTCATCATACCAACTTTTGGAGTGCGGCATCATGATGGCTGGCCGGTGTTCGAATCCATCGATCTGAATTCCGATCTCGTCCAGCAAGCCCGGGTTCATGGGTCCCATCAGCTTGTTGCAGCCACGGATCCTAAGCCAGTCCTTTACGACCCGGAACAGCAGATCAGCGACAAACTGGCTCTGGTTGCACTCAAAAAAACCAAAAAAACCGGCATTCTCATTGTTATGGCGGTTATAGGCATGATTATGGATAGCTGCGATACGTCCGGCCACTTCACCACTGTCATAGGCCAGGAACATGGCCATTTCCGCATCTTTGAAAAATGGATTCTTTTTGGTATCGAGAAGGTCTCTCTGCTGCATCTTGAGCGGCGGAACCCATACCGGATCATCCGAATAATGCTTGTAGGGAAAATCGATAAACTGCTTTCGTTCCTCGGCAGTGGAGACAAACGCGACCCCTTTGAGGTTTTTAAGATCACTTTTATCTTCAGTACGGGTGGCTTCCACAGATCAGGCCTCGATAAGAGAATGACCGTTCTGGTCTATGATACCCCTTCGGATTCCAACCTTGCGGAATGCATCGAGAATACTGTCGAGCTGCGCATCGGTGTGTGTGGCCATGTAACTGGTTCGCAGCAGTGACTGTCCGCGCGGTACCGCCGGCGGTACAACGGCATTGGCGTAAACACCTTCCTCAAAAAGATCCCGCCAGAATTTCAGGCAATCCATCAGATCGCCAATTACCACCGGGATGATGGGCGACTGGCTCGTCCAGATATTGAAGCCAAGCTCCTTGAGTCCCTTGCGCATGTAATTTGAAATCACTTCAAGCCGGTCAAGCCGCCAGGTTTCTTCCTGCAGAACTTCAAGGGCCTTTAGCACAGTAGCAACATTAGCCGGCGGCATGGATGCGCTAAAAATATGTGCCGGAGAATGATGCCGGATGTATTCAATGATCGAGCGATCACCGACGAGAAAGCCACCTAAAGATGCGAATGATTTTGAAAAGGTACCGCTGACGAGGTCCACTTCATCCAGCAGGCCGAAGGCAGATGCAGAACCACGTCCGCCTTCACCGAGAACACCAATGGCATGTGCATCATCCAGATATAACCGGGCGTTGAATTCTTTTGACAGCGCCACCAGCTCGGGGATTCTGGCAAGGGAACCCGACATGGAAAAAACACCGTCACTTACAATGACCTTCCCTGTTGACGGCCCTTCGCGCTCCAACAGCTTGCGAAGATGATCCATATCGTTATGGTAATAACGCACGGTTCGCCCATTTGACAGAAGGGTTCCGGTGACAATGCAGGCATGGTTGTCCTTGTCGGAGAATATGATATCATTCCGACCGGCAATAGTCTGAATGGCCCCTTCATTGGTCTGGTAGCCCGTGCTGAATAGCACGCAGTTCTCCTTGCGCATAAAAGCGGCAAGCTTCTCCTCCAGCTCAAGATGAATATCCAGCGTGCCATTGAGATAGCGTGAGCCGGTGCATCCCGTACCGTATTTTGTAATAGCTTTTTGTGCCGCCTCCATCAACCTGATGTCGTTGGTCAATCCCAGGTAATTGTTGGATCCGGCCATAATGACCTCTTTTCCTTCAATTACCACGACATTGCCGTCTGTATCCGTCAGTGGTTTGAAATAGGGGTAAAGCCCCAGCGCCTTGACATCATCAGCCGCAGTAAACTGATACGCCTTGTCGAAAATATCAGCTGGTTTTATTTTTTGATCGGATTGGGCCATTTAGATTTTGTGCAGTT